>CAYUTB010000028.1:0-20827 GCA_964447425.1 uncultured Candidatus Bathyarchaeia archaeon | reverse complement strand
GGTGAGAACGCCGAGACACAGGATCCCTTAGTTAACTTTGCTGCAGCCTACAGGATTAAGGGTGTTTCTACTTACTGCCCAGAGGAATACAAGTTCCTCGTTGCAGGGGTTACATATGCCCAGTTCCACGGCTGTGGAGTTATCGTGGGATATGTTAACGGCAACTACTATGCGTTGGATGAGACCGATATCGATGGCGTCTATGTTATAATGACTTCTTCTGATTCTGGTGTCATCAGCGATGAGTCTGCACCCGCACCAGAGGCACATACACCGGGTCAGGAGGGAGCATTCGCCATGATGGCACTCGAGGCCATGGCTAACAACAACTATGTTATCGCCACCTCAGACGCACCATTCAGCCACTATTCGCCTATGTATAAGCCAGAGCTACAGAGAGACGACCGATATGGATTAACATCAAACCCCAACCAGGGCGCAGTACTATTCGGTAACATCCTCGACCTAGCTGTACGTAACGGAATGGGAGCAACTATTTCGGTGCTTGAGGATGATGTCGCAGGTCTAGATGCTGATGTAGCGGACCTAGAAAGCGAAGTCACCACACTTACAGCAGATAAAACCAGCCTAACTGGAGAAGTAAGCACTCTAACAAGTGAGAAAGCATCTCTTGAAACAGACCTAGCAGCAGCTCAGAGCTCAGCGAGCACGATGCAGCTAGCCGCAGTCGCAGCGCTGGTAATCGGCGTCGTTGTCGGCTACTTCGTTGGTCCTATGATCAAGAAAAAGTAACCTCTTCTTTTTCCCATTTTTTATATTCATTATATTTCACGGTTTCACATATATCTCAATATGAGGATCTGGTCAATTCACCCACAGTATCTTGACTGGAAGGGTCTTGGGGCACAGTGGAGAGAGTGTCTCCTCGCCCAGAAGGTAATCCAAGGCGAGATAAAGGGTGGAGAAACCACCCTCAGCTCAACAGATTCAAGGAACACCCAGAGCCACAGAAAGCCACAGGATACTACCTAAAAGAGATACACAGAGAAGCCTCCAATAGAGGATACAGCTACAATTACTCAAAAATACTTGAACCCGTGGAGTCTGTTGAAAAAATCATGATAACCAATGGACAGTTAGATTACGAGTTCAGGATTCTCATGGAGAGACTTGAGAAAAGGACGCCCAAGAGGTTTGAGAAGAATCTTAATGTGAAGAATATCTTACCTCATCCACTGTTTCAGGTGATAGAAGGTTTGCCAGAAAAATGGGAAAAATTCTATTGGAGAAATAATACATCCTGAACAATAAGATAAGAAAAATGAACAATTTGTCATCATTTATCTTCGGTTTATAAACAATGTTGATATAACGATAAATGAGTAAAATGAAAACCTATGTTAAATTCAGTGGAACTTCCAATGAAAAAACATTAGAAGAGTTGAGAAAAATAGCAATCGACATGCCAAAAGTCTGCGTAATCGACTCCATACTACAGGAGGAACTCGGGCTTGGATCAATACTGGGGCCTGGGGGAATTCCGGGAGCCGGAGGCGGTGGACAAATGGAAGACTCCGTCGATATGGTAATGAACTACTTTGGGGGACCAAGCAAGATTACGAGAGAAAGGTGCGCCACAATAATAAGCAAGAGCGGCATGGATCTCGGGGAATATGATTTCGCATATGAGTGGACCACAAAACCATCCTCAGAGCAGATAACAAAGCTAGAAAACAAGATCGCAGAAACACTAAAACCATTAAAGACAAAATACTCGGTCAAGTCCAAATAACGCTCCCTTTTTTCAAGGACCATCTTTTTAAAAATTAGATGATTAGAACTCATCCATACACATTATCACTAGAGCTGTAAGCCATGATAGATTATGGACAGTAAGAGCCAGATTTTTTCGTTTAATTTAAAATATTGCAAGATTTATCGATAAAAAACACGTAAGGTATAATAAACATAATGCAAAACGACCTAATTGAAGATTAAAATGAAACTAGAAGAATGCGAAAAGATGGCTGAGGAGTTTATCCGAGGAAAAAGAAACGTGAAAAACATAAAGATCACAGGAGTAAGACGTAAGAACCCGATATCGATCGAGGTAAAAGGAACCTGTGAAGGCACCAAGTTCCTCGTCGAACTCGATACAGATCTTGGAGAGATCACTGCCTACGATTTTACCGAGGACACAGGCGAATTTGGTAGCCCCATCAGAGAGTAGACTGCAAAACCACTTTTTTTAATTAAATGAAATATTATTCAAGAGTGGTTCATATTCTTTGAACCTTTTACGCATGGTGACCTCGCTGGTTTTTGCCGCCCTAGCTACCTCAGACTGAGTTATCTTTATCCCGGATTCCTGACAGGCTAGATAAAGAACCGCCGCAGCTACACCTCGAGGGTTTTTACCAACTATTAAGTTATTTTCTCGGGCTTTCTCCATCAACATTACTGAGTATTGCTCGATCTCGCCGCTAAGATTGAGTTTTGAGGATAGACTCGATATGAATTTTGTCGGTCTATCGATTGGCATCTTCATGTTGAACTCTTTGAGCAGGAGCCGGTAATGGAACTTGACTGAACGCTCAGGGAGATTGATGACCTTCGAAATATCCAATATCGAGCGGGGGATCCTGTTTTTTCGGCAAGCCACCAAGATGGAGGCAGCTACAAAACCATCAATAGACCTACCTCTAACAAGATCTTCCCTGAGCGTCTGCCTATAGATTTGCGCAGCTTTTTCATGGACATGATCAGGCAGGTGAAGTTCACTACATGCCTGACTCATCTCAGATAACGCTATTTTCAGGTTTCTCTCTGAACTGAGATTTATTTTAGCTCTTTGATCCTGTTTCTTGAGCCTGAGCATCATATTCTGTGTTTCAGGATCCAATCTTTTACCCTTGGCATCTACGTCGCTATTGAAAGTCGTTGATAATCCATGATCGTATATTGTATTCGTAAGCATGTATCCGGTTCTGCTGCGTTCCTCTCTTTCTGTAAATGTGAATGCTCGCCAGTCCTGTTCAAGACTGCAGCTTTTTTCCACAACAACCAATCCACATTTCTCACAGATCAATTCCCCAGTCTTGGGGTCCTCAACAAGATTTGTGCTCTCACATAAGGGACATTTACTGATGGAGTCTTGAGAATATTCAGGAACCGATTCTTGGGTTATCATGTTATCAACAGCTTATTTAATTAAACATAAATTGTGTTTATATAATCTATGTTTAGATAGTATTTTATCATGTTCATAATTAACAATCATTAATTGTATGCATTCATCAAAAATAAAATCGAGCTATTTGTAATGATTTGCAATCACAATGATTAAATTATAATCATAATTAATATTACAAGCCAAAAGAGGAAGAACGCTTGTCTAAATCAAACCATGTTACAAGAACATTCAGAATCGAGGAAGAGACAGACAGCATCCTTCGAGAGGACGCTGAAAAAAATGGGATCAGCGTAAATAACCTAGTAAATCGCATCATGAAAGAGTATACAGTCTCATCAAGATACTTTGAAGGCGGACAATCAATCGTTCTTTCTTCACAGACCCTAATTCAACTGCTTTTAAACATGGATGAAAACGAGATCAACGAGGCAGGAAAACAATCAGGTTACCGTAGAACCAAGGACCAATTATTGATGCGGGGAATGAAGATAGACCGAAAATCCGCCCTCTGGTACATAACCGAGATAATAGGGAAATACAGCGGCTGGTTCACATGTGATCTTCACGAAGAAAAAACCCATACCCTGCTTTATCTGAGACATACATATAATGAAAAATGGAGCATCTTCTTGACGAACTACCTCGAGACCATGTTCAAGGAAATATTAGATATAACACCGGAAATCGAGCACACTGCAACCTCCGTTGTACTGAGAGTTCCAAAGTAAACGCATCAACTACTCAGGTTTTTAAAAGATCATTTTCAAATCAGTACCATGAGGTTTGACCAGTATCTAGATGATGCAATAGAGGAAGTGTTAGCTCAAACCCTGACAGATGAGTACCTCGAATACCTCTGGTCGATCTGGATAAAACTTCAAGAGAAAAACGGCATAATCTTCAAAGATTTTTACATTGGCAGCCTATACGGCTCTTTAGCGTTCCTATACACCAGCTATAATAGCAAAAGAATGTCAGAGCTAAACACGGATGATTATGACGAATTAAGAAAAAGAATCAGTGTACAACTAAACGAAAAGGGTTCAATAATAGAACAATTCATAAAAATCAAACAAAAAAAATAGAAATCACCCTTAAAAAGACAAGTCATCGAAACTTGACAACGTTTCATGTGAAAAGAATCGGCTAAACTAGAGTTTCTGGGAGTTTGCCTCTCACCAGTTTTCCAGTGTGGAGCTCATATAGGAAACAAGCCGCGTAGTGATCTGGCCCACTTTTTCTAGTGTTGGTTTCTCTTCTTTGCATCGTTCAAAGGATTAGGACATCGCGGGTTTATCTGCAGCTATACTCTTGGAGCTTTGTTGATTATCGCGTTTCTACACAGATAAACGAGGGAAATCTAGGAGGCTGGTTTTGTCTTCGTTAACAACACCATGGAGATGTTTACCAGAATAATCGCTGTCGCAACATAAAACGGTGTGAGTGGGGTAAATCTAGTGTAAAGTATCATGAATATTATGGGTCCGAAAAACCCACCGATATCCATGAAGGTCCTGTATAGCCCCACCGCGCCTCCTCGGGCGTTCGCTGGGGCTATATCAGTGAGAAGCGCCAATAGAGTGGTTATACCAAGCCCTTCGCCGACGCCACCGAGGAACCCGCTGAAAAGTAGACCAGCGAAACTCTTTGAGAGTATGAAAGAGATGATGGATAAGGCGCCTACGCCGAAGCCGAAGGCTAGTACAGGTTTCCTACCGTATTTGTCTGATAGATACCCTGCGATGAGGAGGAAGATTATCTGACCAGCGACTTTCATGCTGATGACCCAGCCGATGTCCCCGACGCTGAGCCCCATGTTTTTGTTCAAGTAGAGCTGGAGTACGGTCTGAAATATGCCTTGAATTACCAGCATCCTGAGAAGCACACATACACAGACGATGAGTATGCTCCAGTTGCGCAGGCTGCCTGATATCTGCTTGAATGTCAGTGTATGTTTTGATTCATGATTTGAGGTTAAATCCTTCATAGCATTTGACCTCAACGCCACCACGAAGCTGATCAATGTGAAGATGATTGTGAAGTAGAAGACCTTGGTGAAGCTGAACTGGGTGGCGAGTAATGCACCGACAGGCGCCCCAATGAAGCTCCCAATATTCTCGATCCCCTGAAACATGCCTATGGCGCTGCCACGGGTCTCAACCGGCAGTATATCCATCAGTAGCGCCATGTTGCTCATGAAGTAGAGGGCGGTCCCCATGCCCCAGATGGACCTACCGATGATGAGTATGTAGATGTGGGTTGCTTGACTGCAAAGGACTGGACCGAGAATAGCTAATCCAAGACCTATGACGAGAAGTTTTCGTCGCCCGATCCTGTCACTGATGATACCGGCGGGTAGCTCCATGAAGATTCGGGAGAGAAACCAAGCGGAGACCACCATTCCTACCAGCGCCCCAGAGGGGTCAAGCTGGTCGGCTAGGAGGGAGAGAAAGCTTGATGAGAGGCTCATGCCGGTCATGATGCTGAATCCGACGAAGAGAAGCTCATAGTAGACCTTTGGGAGGTTTGACGAGAAAACCGCGCCTAGTTTGCTTTTCAGCCCCAAAGTGATGACCTTTTTATTATGCTGCATGCATGGGCACTATGGTTTAAATCTATTCTATGGGGTGAATGCGATATATTATTTATTAGTTGTAAGTGAATTTATTGGATGGTTCAGATCTGCCCCTTCTGTAAAAGAATAATAAAAGAAGAAGATACTGTTTGTCCCTATTGTAATAATGTCTTACCAACTGAGACTGATTGGATAAAATATGGCGAACAAATTAGGGATGCAGAATGGGTCAAGGGAAAAAGAAGCTATTATGATAGATTGAACAGAGTATATGTGCTTGGTTTTTCATTATTGATTACAGCTGTATGCTATTGGATACTATTATCAAGAGGCATTATTTATCCTAATAAGATAACAGGGATTACATTTGCCTTAGTCTGGCTTGTCGGGTTTACATTGTATTTTATATATTGGCGCAAAGGAGACAGAGGCTTCATTTGGATTCATTAAATTCAGCTTGCCACTTCTTGATTGAACATTCATCCGTAGTTTTCGAGGGTTATCGTATGTGGAGAAAAATGTAATACCTTGAAACGTATTTTCTATTCATGTCTGACGAGATCGATATTCTGATAAAAAACGCCCTCATCGTTGACGGCACAGGAGCCCAAAGCTACAAAGGAGCACTCGCCATAAACGGTGAGCGAATCACAGCGGTATCCAAGACCCCGATAAAGGGAGACGCAGAAACAGTCATTGATGCCAAGGGCTTGGCAGTGACGCCGGGGTTTATTGACGTTCATAACCACGGTGACCTCAGCATACTATACCATCCGAGGGCTGAGGGCTTCATCCACCAAGGCATAACCACCTTCGTCGGTGGTCAATGCGGGGACAGCCCCGGACCATTCGGCGATTGGATAGGTCTCCCATGGGTGCTCAGTGACCTCTACAGAGATATCAGTCCAAGGATGTATGTTGAGGACTGGCTTCAGCCACGTGAGTTGGTGAATCAGAGGCACAGGGAGGTCTATGGCTGGGAGATCGACTGGAACACCATGGGTGAGTTCTTCCAGCGTGTTAAGGCGAAAGGGATTAGCCCTAACTATGTCCCCCTTGTTGGTCACGGGGATATCAGGAGTCTCGTGATGGGTCCAGATTTCAAGCGCAGCGCCACGGTTACTGAGATCAAAGAGATGGTAAAGCACACTGAGCAGGCGATGAAGGAAGGCTGCAGAGGAATCACGGTGGGGCGAGACTATGACCCGGGCATATGGGCGGACTTCGATGAGATACTTGCCTGCGCCAAGATGGCTGCGAAATATGGTGGCGTATATGCGAGCCACAGCCTACGAACTGGGCACAGGAAACCTCGCAGACCGGGGGAGTTCCCCCCAGTAAAAACCATGGGCGTACTGGAGGCCATCGATATCGGAAGAAAGACAAAGATGCCTGTGCAGGTAAGCCACCTTGGCGTACTCTACGATGTGACCCCGGGCGACGATAAGGCGTTGATGATGGAAGCAGTCAAGGCGACCATGAGGATCATTGATGATGCTAGGGCTGAGGGCATCGATGTAAACTTTGATGAGATACCACACCATCTAGCAGGAGGCATATCCACATCATCATGGCTCATCCACAGCCTCCGCCCGTGGCTGGAGATCACTGGAAGCCCCGAGCAGCTGGCAAAGGCTCTCAGGATGCCTGATTTCAGGAACGAGATCAAGGCGAGTATCTGGGCGGGGAAGCACTATGGGTTGAACCCAAACATCACCCCGAACTGGGCGAAGGAGCGTGTGATAGCCGAGTGCAAAGAGAAGGCTTTCCATGAGAAGACAGTAGCGAAGGTTGCTCAGGAATCTGGTATAGATGAACTGGATGCCTTATTCAACATCATGATGGCTGATCCCTACACGAAGGTGGAGAGGCGTGGGACCGATGACTGGGTGAAGCTGGAGTTCTACAAACACCCCGAGATGATGATAGGCATAGACACGTTCGCTGTGGATATGAAGAGGCAGAGCTGGCATCACCCACCCAGCTACCCCAGCCAGAACAGCTACGGAGGATTCGCGTGTTACCTTAGAAGGAGTGTACGTGAGGCGAAGATACTGAGCGTCGAGGAAGCGGTTCGGAAGATAACCAGCAGCCCAGCCCGGAAATTCAAGCTCACCGATAGGGGTACATTGAAGGAGGGGGCATATGCGGATATCGTGGTGTGGAGCCCAGAAACCATCACAGATAAAGGAACCCAGATCGAGCCGAGACAGAAACCTGAAGGCATTCCCTACGTCTTAGTGAATGGTAAACTGGTCGTTAAAGACAGTGTACACACAGGGGCTTTACCCGGAAGAGTACTAACCCGGGAATAAACACACCTTTTTCAGATTTTATTCTACACTCAGTAACCTCTATAATGAGATGGATGGGGGGAGAGGGATAGTTCAATTCCAGTCGAAAACAGTCACTTAAAGCCTAAAACAACCCCAAAACGGCTGTTTTCTGACCATAATCTACGTAGAAATGTGGTAGAGTAACGGGTTTTCAACGACAAAAAACGGTGATGGTAAGAGAATTAAAATGGCGAGCCCGGGGGGATTCGAACCCTCGATCTCCGGATTAGAAGTCCAGTGCCGTATCCTGACTTGGCCACGGGCTCTCCTCAGAGCATAACCAAGACGTATAATTTAAGAGTTTCAGATGCCATATCAGGTGAACTTACCAAAAAAGTAGGTGCAGTTTTAAGAAATAAATAAAATCTCTGGTAAAAAAGGGTTAATCTTCTTTTTTCTTGAAGATAGTATACCCGCAGTTCCCACAGGCATATCTGTCGCCATGGTCTGCCATGAAGTATCCGCGTCCACACCTGTTACAGAATGGGCGTTTACGCTCAAGCTTACCATCAACGATCTCATAATGCTTGCTAACAGTATCCGACATTAAGCTTCCTCCTTCTCCTCAACAGGAGCCTCTGGCTTAGCCTTCTGGTTCCTCTCGATGATATACTTGGGCTCCACTTTCAGCGCCTGCTCAGGGTCAGCGTAGACATTGGCCTTACCAACAGTAGTGTGGGTACCGGTCTTTGTCTCAATTTCCTTTACATATACCTGATTCAGGTTAACCTTGAGTGCAACCGCTACCCCGATACGGATATTACTCCGGCTAGGAGTAGCCGCCTGCTCCACCTTAAACTCAACTTCCTGTCTATTGAACAGGAGATTCTTCTTAACAGATGTAAGATCTAGTTTCACTATTTTTTTCCTCCGTCATGGTAAATTCTTTTGGCCCACCTTCTCCGCTCCTCTGTCGGGGCACATCTGCCCGGGCTTCATTGGCCACCATGTTAGTGGTTTTTGGAGCTGGTTGACATCCGCCATGAGAGGAAGGACCAATGATCCTCTTTACCGCCTACACACAATCTCAAACCTATTTTTAAGGGTTATCGCGTTGAAGGGTCACTCGCGCTGCATAGTGCTCATAAAGCCCTTCGCCCACTGACGCCTTTCCTCGGTCAGTGTTATAACGACCATCCCCTCGCGGGGTTGACCGTATACAATTATTGACCCCAATGGCATCTGGGTCATCAACGGCAATACCAGAAGGTCTTCCTCACCATCAATTATCACCGCCAGAATCTTACCTTTTTGGATCGCCTCATACAGAACAAATTGAGATCGAGCCGAGATTGTGCCAGATGGGTTAACTATGTTAACGTATTCACGGTCAAACTCTATAGGGTCAACAGATTGCCGCATAACCTTATGATCTACTACGACTATATTTGGGTGAAGATCTGCCTCTAGGATGTTGTAGGATACAAAATCACCGACAGTCGCGAAACAAGTCGGGGTTTTCTCAGAAATAAGTCTCCTTAGACGTTTTAGATTCTCCTCTACAGATCCAATCCACAGATCACCAAGGGGGTCTTTGAGTTTACTACGTTTCTCTTGTGGAAGAACAAGATTCTTAAAATCAGTATTTTGCGTAGGCTTCGCCTCTACCTGATCTTGAGGGCGTATGCACCTTGCTCGGTCGTATCGAGCTTTTCGGCGAGTATGCTATGTTCTGGGTCTAGGACTATCAGCAGACCACTGAAGTCATCGCTGAACTCGGTGTTTTTACATACGGGACATATTTGATCATCGGATAGGTTTTTACAGCTTCTACATGCCTTCATTAATTTCCCTCCGCGGAAGCCGTGACCTCCTCTTTTATCCACGACAGTTTTCCCAACGTAGGCTGGCGAGCAGTTACACCGATCTTACCACTGCTTCTTCCACGGGGGAAGCTCACGGCTACGATCCTAACCCTGAAAATATCGCCCTTACCAATGGTTCTACCACTTTCCTTGCCCAGCAGCACTCCTTGGCGTTCATCGTAGCTAATGAAGTCATCCATCAGCTGGCTGACGTGTAAGAGCGCATCCACTGGCCCGATCCTGAGGAATGTTCCAAAGTCCGCCACCTCGACTACCTCACCTTCAATTACTTCTTGGAGTTGAGGATAGAATGTCAGTATATCGAATGATACTGGGTGATGGGTTCCTCCGTCACCTGCGATTATTCTACCATACGAGTTAACCTCAAGGTTGATTACACTGATTATATAGCCAAGTTCCTCGTCTACAAGTCCCTCATACTTGCTTCTTAGTTCAGCATACGCCGCATCCTCTAAGGGTTCATCGAACTTCGCGGGAGCGATTCTAATTGTGTCTTTCAGTGTTATGAGGTTGAACATGGCTTCGACTCAGCTATACATTTTGGATTGATAAAAACATTGTTAAAATAAGTCAAATTTCAATGAGCACCTCAAAGCTGTACTTGCTTATTATATTGCCGAGGTACTCCTTCCATTCGTCTCCAACGGTTACAAGAACATAGATACCGGCGATATCAGCCCTCTGGTTTCTAACCAGATCGACCAATGCCTGAACCGTCTCACCGCTCCTAACAACATCATCAATGATTAACACGCTATCCTTCTTACGGATGCTCGTCTTAGGAACATACAGGCTTTTCCTGATGGCGCTTCCGCGCGGGATATATGTCTCCTCGATAAACTCGTTGATACCAACCTCCTTGTTATCCTTGGCAATAAGAAGATCAATATCGAGAAGATTAGCTACTAAGGTAGAGCATGGGATTCCGTCGACTGCTGCAGTTAAAACTTTAGTGACTCTACGACCAGCGAATTTCTCCATCGCGTAGTTGCTCATAATCTTGAGCCATGTAATCTCGGAGGTAAGAGGCGTGTTATCGAAGTATCCTTCATCATCAAACATGAGTCTTTTCTTGAGCGTCTCTTTAATGTCCGTGATCTCAGTAAGTGTCTCGTAGAGTCCTTGAGCCCGTGAATAGCTTGGGAGAACATGGCCACGCATATAGCGGCTTAAGATAGGTGGGCTAAGTCCAAGGATATCCGAGAGTTCTTGATATGTGTGAGTCTCACTTGCCACTTTTAGTAGGTCAGTGATCATCATGCGGTACTTTAATTCTCTAACTCGTGTCTCAGCCATCTTCTCCCTTCCTTTTTGAACGTTTGGCGGGCCTGAAGGGATTCGAACCCTTGACCAACGGCTTTCTTCGACCCGAGGGTCTTAAAAGGCCGATGCTCTACCTTGCTGAGCTACAGGCCCAATCTTTTCAAGACGTTAACCCATTTACATCAACAAGGTATATAACTGTTTTTCGAATTGCGACATTCATTGAATATATATACAATTAACGCAAATAACAGACGCGATAACCCTTATATTAGCCACTATAGACGTGAATGGTGCAATATGCGGCTATGGTCTAGAGGTATGATCTCAGCTTCCCAAGCTGATGACTCGGGTTCGATTCCCGGTAGCCGCACCAATCTTCACACCTTTCTGAACCCAAAAACAATAAACAGAGAACACAGCATACCTGCGCTTAGTGCATTAATTTGAGTACGGAACATAAGATCTTGGAGGGACTGAAACCAGAGTACTTTCAGCACCCAAGGGACCTGGCGGCCATTAGGAACCTGCAGCGGGTCAAGGGTATGGATCTGGTCACGAAGAAGTTCATGGAGCTTGGCTTTGAGAAGATTATGCTCATCCAGAACATCGGTAGCTGTCTCAGGGTGAGCGAGACACAGATCCCTAGCATCTATAAGATCTACAAGGAGGCATGTGACGCGTTAGAGATATCGCCGCCTCCAGACCTCTTCATAGAGAACAGCCCATTTCCCAACGCATACACATATGGATACACCAGACCCTTCGTCGTGGTCACTACGGGTTTGATCAAGGATTTCAATCCAGAAGAGCTTATGTTCATACTGGGTCATGAGCTTGGCCACGTGAAATGCGGTCATACTCTTTACAACACGATGGCTCAGAACCTCACCTGGATAATCGCGTTTATCAGCGACATGACCCTCGGCATAGGTCAGTTGGTAACCACGGGTATACAGTTAGCGCTATTGGAGTGGAGCAGGAAAGCTGAGTTCAGCGCCGATAGGGCGGGGCTGTTGGCTGTTCAAAATGTTGGCGCATCATCGTCTGCTTTATCCAAGTTGATGGCTCCGGCGAAGGAGATCTGGCAGGAGATCAACATGGATGATATCAATAAGCAGGCTGAGGAGTTTGAGGATCTCTCAGATGATGACCTGAACAAGATC
The DNA here is from genome assembly GCA_964447425.1 of uncultured Candidatus Bathyarchaeia archaeon. Lineage (GTDB taxonomy): Archaea > Thermoproteota > Bathyarchaeia > TCS64 > TCS64 > RBG-16-57-9. The sequence goes on along the minus strand of CAYUTB010000028.1, from coordinate 8,507 downwards.
TACAAGTTCATATCTACCATACAGTTGACTCATCCGTGGACGATTCTCAGGACAAAAGAGATCAATGAGTGGGTGAAGGAAGGCACCTATGAGGCAGTGATGTCGATGGACCCAGATAGGCTAGAGGAAGTGGTCAAGAAGACAGAACAGCTCGCATCCAACAAGACCCTGTGCCCAGACTGTGGAAGGGAGCTCACATGGATAGAACAATACCAGAGATGGTACTGTTATGGTTGCGAGAAATACCCCTAATTTTCCAATCCTTTTATAAATTTCCGTAAACCAGATTGCCTAGGAATATACAATGCCATTTTGTAGTAATTGTGGTACAAAGATCGATGATGGTAGCAAGTTCTGCAGTAACTGCGGTGCACCGATGCAGCAGACAGCGGCTCCTCAACAGCAATATGCACAGCCACCGCCGCCACCAACAGCTCCAACATATAATCAACCCAATGCCTATGCCCAGCCTCAATACGGCGAACAGGTTCTAGGAACAGTTGAAGGATGCGCCACTGGTTTCCCAGTATCAATATATTCACTGTTAATGACTAATCGGAGAATTGTCGCAGCCAAAGTGGGTCGATTCAACTCCACCTTTGGGGTCGGGGGAGTCGCCAGCGGAGGCCTCGTGGGGGGGCTTATCGGAGCAGGTATTGACGCGACTGTAAACCGTGGAAGAAAGAAGAAGACAGAAGAGATGGCTCAGATGACGCCGGAGATGATCCTCACACAGGATAAGAAAAACTTTCAGATCGACTATGCTAGCATTCAGAGTGTGGAGATGAGTGCACCGGGTCTAATGGGCGTGGGAAATATCAAAATAATGACCCCGGGCAAGGAACACAAGTTTCAGGTTCAAACAAACAAAGAGACTTTCATGCCATATATTTCACTGTTTCAACAGGTCTTGCCTGGAAGAGTCTTTGTGAAATAAGCTCTTTTTTTCACAACCCAATACATTACGCTAGCGATATGTTTTAATTATAGATGATTCCTAGAATACCCATGCAATACTGTAGAAAATGCGGAAAAGAACTCGAAGACGATGCAAGGTTCTGCCAACAATGCGGAACAGCAGTCAGGGGAACCTACTGGGAAGACGTCAACGTCGCAGCTGATGACTTGCTCGGTAAGGTAAAGGAGCTTATTAAAGAAGGAAATATAACGAGGATCATAGTGCTCAATGAGCGTGAGGAGCAGCTTTTCGAGATCCCAATAACCTTTGCAGCAGTAGGGACACTATTGGCGCCTCAGCTAGCGGCTATTGGAGTAATCGCTGCGCTGGTAACTCGACCCATAATCAGGATCGAGCGAAAGAGCAAGCCAGAGGAAGCATAACTTCCCCGAATCTTCTTTATTTAACTCATATCTTATTCTCATTTGTGCCAATTCAGATAATACCCTTAACGGGTTTACCCATAATAAGACAGGGAGACGACCTTGCTAAACTCACCATCCAATCACTAGACGCCATGGGTTTGAAACCAGAGGAGAAGGATGTCTTTGTTTATTCTCATGTGATTGTCTCCAGATCAGAGGGCAAACAGGTTGACCTTGAAGCAGTGAAGCCGAGCCATAGAGCCATAAAGTACGCAGAGTTTACAGGTAAAGACCCCAGATTGGTCGAGGTTGTCCTGAATGAGTCCAGTGGAATCAGGCGAATTGCTCCCGGAGTCATCATCACGGAAACCAAACAAGGTTTTGTCTGCGCGAATTCAGGGGTTGATAAATCGAATGTACCCGGGGATAACATCGTTGCGCCACTTCCTGATGACTCTGATAAAACCGCTCTTGGGATTAGACGTAGATTCAAAGAGTTATCAGGAGTCAACGTAGGGGTCATAGTCTGCGATACCCATGGTAGAGCCCATAGGGACGGCGAGATCAATGTTACTGTGGGCGCTAGTGGCTTTGAGGTCATAAGGGATAGGAGAGGGGAGTTTGATCTTTTCGGTTACGAGTTGAAGGTTAAACGTACAGCGGTTTCTGATGAATTAGCCTCCGCTGCTGAACTGGTCATCGGTCAGAGCGATGAGGGCATACCTGCTGCGTTGATTCGTGGATATGATATCATCCTTTCTGAGACAAGCTGCGCAGCCAACCTCGTTCGTTCTAGGGAGAAGGATTTGTTTCTATAATTCGTTAAACTAACGCCATTATATTGTTTAGAGTTTAAAATGATCTCATCAATATCATTAATGTCACAGATTGATGAGACGTTATTTACATAGATGTGTCAAAATAATGGTCGGGAGATCAGCGACAAAATCCACAATTATATGATCCGAACAAGGAAGATAGTAAATAGAAAGTACGCATAGTATATTTTGCCCGAGTGGAAGCGGTGGGCCGCCAAAGAAGCGTAAGACGGTGTGGCCGCGGAGTCGCCGGGATGGGCTTCAAAAGAACATGGCTTTGGCTGTGGAAACTGCATCCCCCAGACGAGAACACTTGGGCAATTTTCTTTTATTGAAAAAATACTATCTAAACTATATAGGATATCCCTAAATAACCGACATCTATAGATTAATACAGTCAAATATGACTGAAAGAGAGAGGTATAGAAACAAATGTGGTTTTGGTTAGGAGCGATCCTAGTAATAGTTGCGGTATTCATTATTCCGGCATTCTATGTTGTCCCCCAGTGGGAAAAAGCAGCCGTAGTAAGGTTCGGAAGCATTGAGAAGATAGCTAGCACAGGTCTTCATATGAGGATTCCACTCGTGGACTCTTTGTTACGAGTTGACATCAGGACACAGACCATTGACCTAATGGGTCAGCAAGCCATCACAAAGGACAACATCAGCGTAATCATCGACGCGGTTGTTTTCATGCAGATAGAGAACCCCGAGAAGCTGATACTGACGATACAGGACTATAGAAATGCGGTCAGCAAGTACGCCCAATCCGCCATCAGGAATATCATAGGTTACTATGATCTTGACGCGTTACTGGAGCACAGGGAAGAGGTAGCCCTCAGACTGAAAGAGGAAATCGATCTACTGGTCAAGGACTGGGGCATCGATATCACCAGAGCAGGACTGCAGGACATCAGCCTACCGGCTGACATGAAACGCGCTTTCGCAGTACAAGCTGAGGCTGAGCGTGAGTCAAGGGCTACTCAGATCATGGCTAACGCGGAGTTGCTGGCTTCTGTGAAGCTTAAACAGGCTGCTGAGAACATGACTGACCCCAACGCGATGCAGCTACGTATCCTGAGCACCATCAACGACATCAGTAAGGACCAGAGCAACACAATCATACTGGCATTACCGTTGGAGACTCTGCGAAGCGCTGGAATCAACGGCGTAGCGGCGATGGCGTCTATCCAGAATAAAAACTACCCTAAACAAGTAGAGTAGGGACCCAAGCGAGCACCGCGAGGACTCCCAACCCTACACATATTTTCCAGAAACTAACCCGACGACCCAACCTCAACAACGCCCCTATCGCCAAGTAGCCAACTATCGCAGCTACTACTGCAGATAACGCTGAAAAAGTATCAGGCTCAAAGCCTTTTACAAGTATCATTCCAAAGGCTGCCGCGAAACTAGCGGGAATGCTCATCAAGAAACTAATTCGGAACGCCTCTTCTCCTGTAAATTCTCTGAATAACATTATGGATGTGGTTAATCCAGAGCGGGATAATCCAGGTATTATCGCGAGTCCTTGGGCTGCTCCCAATATTATTGATAGTGGCCATGACAGTTTAGCGCCTGATTGTTTTTGTTTACCTGCTTGTCTCTGAATTAAACCCGTTATAATTAACGCTAATCCAGTAAGTGCGATTATCATCGTACCATAGATTACTGAGATGTTTAGCCACATGTATAATGGGAAACCCACTAGACCGGTTAGCATGGTCATGATGAAAAGCTTCAATCGCAGGTCAGCATATTCCTCGGTCTCTCCTAATAGAATTTTTATGACCTCAATTCGGAAGTATATGAGGGCAGCGAGGCCTGTCCCGATGTGAAGAAAGATAGCTGTATTCAGTGTCTCCTCGATCTGCAGACCGAATATGCTCACCAAGACGATCACCATGTTCCCCTCACTGGATATGGGGAGCCATTCAAGGAGCCCCTGTAACACGCCGATGACTATGGACTCGATTACCGTATTCACAGGAATAATGAAGCCCTCATCAATATAATCTCAGCGCCCAAACCATTAAAACGGGGCGTTCATCAAAGGAATCTATGCTTGACGCCAAAAAGATAGGAATAGAAATGAATGCTCTGATAGCGGAGAGACGATTTGATGATATTCTGGACAGGGCTGAGATGATCATTGAGGAGTATCCTGAGAGTTATCTGGGAAGGTGGTGGATGGCAAGAACGTTTACGTTGCTTGGAGATAATGGGGCAGCGTTGCACTGGTTTATGGAGGCCATGAAGAAGGCTGAGGACGAGGAGGAAGAGTCCAAGATCAGTAGCAGTATGGCAAACGTGTATAACATTATGAAGGACTGGGATCAGTCACTCAACTATTCTGATATTGCGCTGGTGCTCAACCCGGATAATGTGGTAGCGATAATTGCACGTAGCATCGCCCTCATGGCGAGAGGAAAGAAGGCTGAGGCGAGTCAACTGTTGGAAAAGAATAACAAGCGATTCAAGGAAGACTATCAGAAGGCTTGTGTCGCGGCTGTTTTAAAAGACAAGAATAAGATGCTTGAGCATTTATCCAGAGCCGTTAAAGAGAATCCACATAACAGAGTCACGGTTCTTTATGATCCAGACTTTGCGTTGTACCGCAAAGACCCGGAGTTCTTGGCATTATTGAAGGCTTAGGCATCTTTATCTGCACAAAGCATGTGAAATATGTGAACCATACTTGAAAATATTAATTCTCCACGGCTCGAAGCCCAGTAAAAACAGTAGCGAGATGGTAGAAGCAGCTGAAGAAATGGGGCACATTGTGCTAGCAGGCCCAACGAATGATATATCCAGTTTGATAAGTCAAGAAGGATCACGTTTCTGGCTTGGAAAAGATGAAGTAACGGATTTTGATCTCTGTTTCCTACGCAGTTTTGGGCCTGGAAGCACCGAGCAGGTGACCCGCAGGATAAGCCTGATGGAGCACATGGAGACAGCGGGCATTAAATTGATTAACAGCACATATCCATTTAGAAGAAGCAGAGACAAATACTCGACGCAGTACACTCTTCACGCAGCAGGCATACCCATCCCCAAGACCTTCACTACCGAAAGTCTGGCAAGAGCATACGAGATGACGGAGGAGATGATACCAGTCATCTACAAGCCTATTCTCAGCAGCATGGGGCGAGGGAGCATGAAGTTTGATGACACTGACCTCGCGTTTAACGCCTACAAGACGCTGGATAGGCTCTACCAGCCATTAATAATACAGGGCTACATTAAGAACCCGGGAAGAGACATACGGGTCTTCATTATTGGGGACGAATGCGTTGGAGCCGTCTACAAGTATATCCCTGAGGGGCACTGGAAGAGCAACGTCGCACAGGGTGGTAAGATGGTCGAGGAGGAGATGAAGCCCGAGATTATTGAGCTTGGATTCAGAGCCGCCAGAGCCATGGGGCTGGATTACTGCGGAGTGGATATTCTGGAGTCACCCAATGGACCTGTGGTGCTTGAGGTAAACGCTGCACCGGGGTGGCAGGGACTCAAGGAAGCCACTGAGAAGGAGATCGCCAAATTGATAGTAGAATATGGAGTGAGTCAGGTTGAGTGATGAGTTAAGCAAGATACCGATAAAGATCACTGTAGTAGACAAGGGAAGCGCCACCGGGTACCTGAATAGACTCACGGCTCCGCTGACAGTTGAGGCCATCAAACAGCTATTACCCATTAACAGCAGGACAAGCCCAGCGATGGGACAGGTATCAATTCTATTGAACATCAAACGGGGTACAGAGAAACCGGTCACCGAGGTTAAAGCCGGAACAATAGCATACTGGCCGAGAAGTGACGCGATAACAATCTACACCAAGGACACGAAGCCCTACAGTCCAGTGAATAGGATCGGCGAGATTATGGAAAACTTGGAACTATTTAATGGATTGAGAAGTGGTTCTAGGATAATTATTGAGTGTCTTTAGATTCGGTCATCGCATAGACTTTGAGGTTGCTACTGCGTGCAACAAGTCTAATGATTTTCTTCTCTTCAAGCATGCTGAGCATTCTCTTGGCTACGCTTACCTTTAAATTCCATTTCATTGCGACGGATGTAGGTGTGATCGCCTTCATAGAGCGGATAGCGCCCATTACTTCTTTGCTGTTAATATCTGGAATCTCTACTGAGCCTATGATTTTTTCTTTAGGTCCCTGTGTTGACATTTATTATTCACGCAACAAATACTGGGTGTGATTGATAAACCCTATGCCTAGAGATACTTCTGTAGCTCTTCTTCGCTGAGGTTTTTGAATACCCGGGTATCCTTAGGTATCACAGAGATGTTTATTGACTCAACAGTCAATGGTTCCTCACTCGCTTCCTTGAGGGCATCAATAGCCAATCCGATAGCCTCATCCAGCGTTATCTCATCCCTGTAATGATCAGTCAAGACCTTCTTCGCCTTCTCGCTGTTTCTACCAACAGATGTCGCCTTGTAGCCTCTATAGCTCCCACTTGGGTCTGTCGCGATAAGGCTGACCCTGAACTCATCAACGCCACCGAAAAGCAGGCTTACGCCGAATGGGCGCACACCAGCGTTCTGGGTATAGCGCTGAAGCAGGTCTCCTACACTGCTGGTTAAGTCCTCAACGTCTACTGGTTCATCGTATGTCATCTTGTTGCTCTGGCTGTATAGCCGAGCTTGCCTGATGAGAACCCTCGCGTCAGGGCTGAGTCCCGCGATTGCGACGCCTACGTGGTCATCAATTTTAAAGATCTTTTTGCTGTTGCTTGGTGCAGCTAGTTTGCTTAGTTTTGGCTCCAATGCGGCTAGTATTACGCCTTCATTGCATCTGATGCCCACGATTGGGCTTCCGCGTTTTACTAACTCAAGGGCGTACTCTACCTGGTATATTCTTCCCTCTGGCGAGAAGATTGTGATTGCTCCGTCGTATTCTCTTCCACGTGACATTGTTATCAGCCCTAGATATCTTCAATAGGGAAGGTAGCCCCATTTTTAAAGGTTCCATAGCTCACCATTGATATAAAATAATTGTTTTGCATTTTAGCTTCGATTGTTTATGGTTAAGACAAACAGGGATAACCTGCTGGAGATCAGCGTCATAGGTGAGATAATTCACCCAGCCATCGATTCAAGATATGGGAATAGCTGGGATGGAGAAACCAGCGCTGGGCATGGACCGGGTGTGAATCCCATATTCAGCACCGAGGATGGACGCATCGATGTAGAAATAGTGGAAAAAGCCAACATCGCGGAATATTTTGGGTTAAAGTAAACCTATTTTCCCCAATATTTGTCGGCTTCATCTTCCAGTTTTATAAGCCGTGTATAGTAGTCTGGGAACTCGTTCAGGTGGGCTAGGGCGATCTTTCCGGTTTTTAGTGGATCGTCATCGGTTACATTGGTGTGGGGGTCTACTTTTCCATGCTCTAACTCCACATCCATTCCTAGTCTGAATTGCTCGACATCGAACTTTGTCCAGTCGATGCCCAGCTGCTTGCCTATCGCTTTTGCTTTATCAGCAGTAAATACTTTCTTTGGACACATGAGTATACAGTATCATGTGATAATATAGGAGTTTGTATAGGCTCATTTATGGAGAATCTTCCCCGGGAGGAACTCTTGGAAGACGTTCAAGACATATTTTATCGAGTCCTTTGACTGGTTATCCATCCTGAACTTGTGGTCTTTGCCGGCTTTGATCTTTATGTGCAACTCGTTGGCGAAGTTGGGGTCCTTGATCTCTACACTGGTTACGAAGCTGTATGGTACCTGAAAGTTTGCTTTGTCCGCTGCGACCATCTCATCTGGACTGTATCCAGCTAGCTTCTCGGCTTTATCGCCCCTACTATTACTGCTGAAATGATCCATGAGGGTTCCTATAGCATATCCCCGAGGCCTGCTTGCACCTGATCCACCCATTGCCGTAGACATTGTTCCCGCTGCGTGTGTAGTCCAGCTACCCAGTCTTTGCGGCTACAAGACAATCCTTCATGAAGAAGATAGTGTAGACTTTCACAGGTAATCCTGGCTGAATGAAGCCATCCAGAACGGTTGGCAGCTTCTCAACAGGAGGACTGGGTACAGCCTACGGCGCAGATTGGGTTACCTGAAGCGGTGTGCCACACTCGTTACAGAATCGGTCAGTTGGATTGACGCTTGATCCACAGTTAGAGCAAAAAGGCATAAGATTCTCATTCTGAGGGTGTTCTTCTGGGTATTTAAAATTAAGAGTAAAAAGCAGGAGTCAGGGTTTTGAAGCGGTGGGGTAGTTCCAGTACTTGATTATCCTTTTTGTTAAGTAATAGAACTATTTGAGCTCTTGTTCTTAAACAGATAATAGAGAACTCAAACTCCAATATCCACGAATATGCTTGTTACATGA
>CAYUTB010000027.1:17157-21415 GCA_964447425.1 uncultured Candidatus Bathyarchaeia archaeon | reverse complement strand
GAGAAAAAACAACTAGATGAAACCGTGAAAAAAGCCCTCGATGAAGCTGGAAAGAAAAACCGGAAAGATGAATCGGGGTCTATTCAATAATTTTTAGGTTTCTTTGTACGCTGTCTATTAGAAATCTTTAAGCGTCCGTTGCCGCGACTGAATATGAAACATCATGGCAAGCCTCAGCAAACCAACAGAGGAAATGCAATTTATTATTGCCACTGACGTAGGGAGCACAACCACCAAGGCTCGTTTCTTCCATAAGAAAAACGGCGAGTGGCGCTTCCTAGTAGCAGGCGAAGCACCGACAACCGTAGAAGCGCCCTATGAGGACGTTACTCTTGGAGTACAGAACGCAGTACGTGAGATAGAGGAACTGACGGGGCATAAGCTTCTAGCGCCTGAAGGTGGAATGATAATTCCCTATGACGGCGAAAAAGGAGTAGATCTTTACTGTACCACTAGCAGCGCAGGCGGTGGACTGCAGATGATGGTCGCTGGATTAATCAAATCAATGACCGCTGAATCAGCTAACAGGGCAGCACTTGGAGCAGGGGCCATTGTCATGGACGTAATCGCCAGAGACGATGGAAGACAGAACTACCAGAAAATCCAGCGAATAAGAAGCCTCAGACCAGACATGATTCTGATGGCTGGTGGAACCGATGGAGGCGCAAGCCAGCACGTCATGGAAATAGCTGAGCTAATCAAGGCAGCGGAGCCAAAGCCACGACTCGGCGTAGCCTACAAGCTACCTATTGTGTATGCTGGAAACAAAACCATAAGACCTCAGATAGAAGCGCTCATGAAGGAAGGATTCGCCTTAGATATGGTTGACAACATAAGGGCGACTCTTGAGCAGGAGAACACAGAGCCAGCCCGTCGTGCAGTTCACGAGTTATTTATGGAGCACGTCATGAGCCACGCACCCGGATATACAAAATTAATGAAGTGGACAGATATCGACATCATGCCTACTCCCGCAGGTGAGGGAATGGCCATACAACTCATCGCCAACACATTCAAACAGAATGTACTGGGCGTAGGACTCGGCGGAGCAACGACCAACGTATACTCGATCGTAGATGGCAGGTTCGTACGTAGTGTATCCGCTAACCTCGGTATGAGTTACAGTGTAACCAATGTCATGAAGGAGGCGGGCATCGATAACATCATGCGGTGGCTCCCATTCAGCCTAGATAAAGAAGAAGTAGCCAGCCGCCTCATGAACAAAATGATCCGCCCAACCACCATCCCACAGACGTTGGAAGATCTCATAGTTGAGCATAGCGTAGCGAGAGAAGCCCTAAGACTGGGGCTAAAACACCATAGAACCATCGCAACACGTCTCAAAGGCGTACAGGTACAGAGAACCATCAGCGACATGTTCGAGCAAGCCATAGTCGACAGCTACGTCGAGATGATGAACATCGACATATGCGCAGGAACCGGAGGTCTACTAAGCCACGCACCCAGAAGAATACAGAGCATGTTGATTCTTACTGATGCATGGCTGACAGAGGGCGTAACAAGGATGATGCAGGACAGCGTCTTCATGATGCCACACCTTGGCGTCTTATCTACAGTATACCGTGACGCTGCATGGAACATATTCGATAAAGACTGCCTCCTCAGGCTTGGTACGAGCATCGCTGCATCAGGGCAGGCAAAGTTCGGAGAGCATGTAATGGATCTCCACATCGATATGCCCAACGGTGATAAACTCGAAGAAACGATGAACCTAGGTGACTTGAAGCTGATCCCATTGGCGCCTGACCAAGAAGCCAGTGTACTGGTTGAGCCAGCCAATCTATATGATGTTGGAGCTGGTCCAGGTAAGGAGCTTCAGACAACTGTACAAGGCGGTGTGGCTGGTCTCTTACTGGATGCACGTGGAAGACCACTATACTTCCCGACGGATGACCAGAAACGAAAAGAGCTACTGGTAAAATGGTTCAAGGCAACGGGTCTATATGACGTAAAAGCACTGGAGGCGTTAATCTAATGGTAGACCAGGCAACAGATAAGAAAGTAAACGGCGAAGAAAAAGAATCCGAGGAAGCTCACGCATATACTCCTGGGCTCAAAGTCAAGAAATCAACCATTGTACAGAAAATGCGACGACTACCCCTTTTTGGTGAGGTATACCCAAAAGAAGGTGACAAGGTCAACTACAGCGACGTCATCGCCAGAACCGAGATCAGCGGAGACCCAGAGATAGTAAAAATATCTATGGTGATGGGCTTGGAGCCAGAAGATACTCCGAAATACATGTTAAAAAAGATTGGAGAAACCGTTGAAAAAGGTGAGTTGCTCGCCTTCTACAAGGCTTTATTCGGTCTGATAAAGAAACAAATCAAGGCGCCTGTCTCAGGTACGCTTGAGAGCTTCAGCGAGGTAACAGGTCAAGCCATCATCAGAGGAGCACCGATACCCGTTGAAGTAGACGCATACATTCCCGGTACGGTCATCGATGTAATGCCAAGAGAAGGAGCTATAATCGAGACCCACGCCGCCTTCATCCAAGGAATCTTCGGAATAGGTGGCGAGGTTCACGGAGATATTCAGGTATTAACATCTAATAATACAGAGGTCCTCGACGCTGACATGATAAAGCCCGAGCACAAATCCAAGATACTCATTGGTGGAAACAGAGTGACCCTGGATGCGCTGAAGAAAGCAGTACAAATAGGCGTCTCAGCCATAGTAAGCGGCGGAATTAGACACGAAGACCTTACAACATTCACCGGTGAAGAAATCGGCGTAGCCATCACAGGCCAGGAGGAAGTTGGCATCACCCTCATCATCACCGAGGGATTCGGTAACATGAACATGAGCCAACGAACCTTCGATTTGTTAAAGGAATTCGAGGGATACAGCGCCTCAGTAAACGGTTCGACTCAGATCAGGGCAGGTGTACTCCGTCCAGAAATCATCATCCCACATGAACTGAAGGAGGAGGATGCAGAATCTCTTTCTCAGGGAATGGTGCCAGGAACCCCTATCAGGATTATCCGGCAACCATACTTCGGAGCCATCGGTAAGGTACACAGCCTCCCAGTGGAACTGCAGAAACTGGAATCCGAGAGCATGGTACGTGTCGTCAACATCGAGTTAAATGGCGGCGAAGTAGTAACTGTGCCAAGGGCAAACGTTGAGATAATCGAGGAGTAATCCTCCCCCTCTCTTTTCATTAATTTAAAATAGATAAATTATTTTAAACCGTAGCTCTCTCAAAAACTCTTTTTACGGCTTCAACCCCGTCGCCAACGACTTCGATGTTATTAATATCACCGACCCCGCTCTCATGAGACCACCTGATGTGATCTATCATCTCAGGGTCGAACCCCATTATCCTTGAAGCAATTGCATCTGCTGCCACTGGGTCAACGCTGGCGATAATGGTATCCATCTTTACCGGCTTACCATGCACAGGGCCTCTGCCCTCCATAGCGACAAAGCCATCAATCACAGTGACTCTCGGAGGCAGTGTCTTGTTAATATCATGGATTACCTTGTTCATCCCCCTGATATGGTACTGGCCTTTGAACTTGGTCGTGAGCATACCAAACATGTTCTTCAAACCCAGAGTCACCTGTGTAGTCATATGCGTCTTGAGCTTCGCAGCAGAGACAATAGCTGACTCTGAGGCGATCTTCGCGACCTTTATCTTCTTTAACTCACGTCCCCCGGGTACCTCAAGCTCTATCTTGTCCTCAACATGCCGCATATTCACGAATGGAACATCAAGGCGTTCACCGATCTCATTCATACCGCTTGCTATCCATGCTTTGTCCGCGTTTGTGGTCTGTGCATCAGACTCAACGATGGTTACATCTTTCCCAAGCTCTCTTAATCTATTTACAAGTGCCTCAACAACAAGGGGATCTGTTGTAGCACCGGTTTCCCAGTTCTTCGTGGTGATAAAATTAACCTTAATGAGCACTCTTTCCCAGTCCTTCAAAGCATAATTTAATGGAATAAGATCAAGCGCTCTGTAGACTGTTTCAAGGCTTCTCTCACCTTTAACCACCGCAACACGACTCATATCCCTGCTATTTCGCCGTTGCTTTTAGATGGTTCTCTAGGGGCTCCATTCGTATATGTGTCCATTTTTTACTACGAGAAGGATGGTTGTCTCCAAAGTGTTTTTGGCTGTGAAGACGATTTTTCGGTCAATTGCCTTATTCTTGAACTGCTGATAGTCCAGTTTTATTGTTTCTGCCTCTGAGTATGATTTGGTGTATTCTGTTAATACACAGCCCGA
>CAYUTB010000027.1:0-17057 GCA_964447425.1 uncultured Candidatus Bathyarchaeia archaeon | reverse complement strand
TATGAATTATTTTTAAAGGGATTTGCGGATGATCTCTACCTAGGTAAAGTCCCTAGGCTTGGTACAGGGTACAAGTATGGAGCAACCCGTCATTTTCTGTTTTCACTGAAATAATAGTTATTTTTTATCTCTCATCCACTTGGCGTAGAGGTAAAAGCCGAGCAAACTGGCTTTTATTGAGTGATTTGTCTCTTCACCCATTTTTATGCTCTCTATTAGCCCCTCGTCTTCAATCAGCACCAGATCAACCAAGTTATCAAGTTTCATGTTCTCATCAACCGCCTTCAAGGCTAGGCGCCTCCAGAGTTTGGTCCTCTCCTTTATCCTGTTCAAGTGTTTCTCTGGCTCGTCGTGGGCTCCAAAGTGTGCGATACAGATGGTCTCTGGTTTGAGTGCGGCTATCTTCTCTATACTTTGAATCGCCTGTTCCGGGTTATGCGGAGGCGGACTCACTGGTATTATGGGTCCATTTTCTCCCATAGTGTGTCCTACAGCGTCTCCAACGAAGGCTGTCCTCGAATCGGGTTCAAAATAAGATTGACTATGGCTGCTGTGACCGGGCGTCCAGATGGTCTCCAAGTGTATGCCTCCCAGATCAATTACTTCTCCATCCCGTGACTCTCTAACCCTCTTTTCATCGACTCCCGTGATTCTGCCATATTCTTGTATGCGGTCACCGAAGAGCCTCAGGGCACCCTCCTTGAGTTGTGTGGGGTTTATCATATGCTCTGTCCCCTTTGGGTGACAGTGCAGATAAGATTCAGGGTACTCCTCCAGAAGCATCCAGCTTCCACCACCATGATCGAGGTGTATATGAGTCAATAGAATCGCTTGAAGATCAGTGATTTTTAGTCCATGCAGAGCATCGATAACCCCAAGGGTTTGGGTTGATGGCCCCGGGTCTATCAAGGCGTTTCTCTCTCCTGAAATTAGGTATGTTCCGAGAGTGCCTTTTCTGCCATTTATGGGTGAATCAATTACTGTGATATTATCAGTGATCTTGTGAAGAGACATTCTCTCCAGTGATGTATTGAGAGAAAAATAATTGTTTGGGAATAATCAGAACCCTATTTTTTCTGGAGCATAGAAACCCCGAAGGTTACTATGAAGCTCAACGGGATACTGACTATACCCGGGTTTGCTAGAGGGAAAATCGCTCCAGCCCCCATGATTGTTGGACCGATTACGATCAAGCCACATGAGCTGATTAAACCAGTCCAGATCCCCAGTGACACGCCTTTCGCCGTGGTTCCCTTCCAGAACAAGACACTGATTAACGCAGGTAGGTTGGCTGACGCTGCTATTGCGAAGGCTAACCCGACTAGGAACGCTACGTTCATGCCTTTGGCTATGATGCCTAGCAGGATTGCGGCTATTCCCACGCCCACCGCTGTTATTTTCGTCATTCTCAGTGTCTTCGCGTCGTCCTGTTCTTTACCCAGATAGACTGTCCAGATGTCGTGGCTGATGGCTCCCGCCGCTGCCATGATCAACCCGGAAACAGTGCCCAATATTGTTGCGAAGGCGATGCTTGATATCAACCCAAAGAATATCTCTCCACCGATAAACTCGGCTAGTAATGGAGCTGATAAGTTCTGATTCGTTGGGTCCACTGTCATGAAATGCATGGCGCCAAGCCCTAGGAACAATGTGAGCACATAGAATATCCCGATGGCGGCGATCGCGATCACCGTTGAGCGTCTCGCATCTGCTGGTGTCGGTACTGTATAGTACCTGATTAATACATGAGGCAGCGCAGCTGTTCCAAGTATCAGTGCTAATGCTAATGATAAAAAGTCCAGTGGGTTCGTGAATTTTATTCCCGGCGCGAGGAAAACGTTTCCATCCATAACTCCCAGCGGCGTCACTAGCGCGGGGTTATTCAATATGCTACTTATGAACTCTATCGGTCCTAATCCGGCTACTATCAACACTCCGATTGTTAACGCGAAAGCAGCTATCAAGAGCAGGAATCCCTTGATAAACTGAACATAAGTAGTCGAGACCATCCCCGCCGTGGCAACGATCATTATTACAAGGGCTCCCACTAATACTACGCCTATCTCGTAACTGAGTCCCAGCAATGGTTGAACTATGGAGCCTGCTCCGACGATCTGAGGAATAAGATAGAACAGGCTTACCACAAGTGTGCTCACGGCTCCTGCTAATCTGACTCCTTTGTCTTCCAATCTGAATAAAAGGGCATCACAGAATGTGTATTTTCCACATCTTCTCAAGGGCTCAGCGACTATAAGTAGCGCCACTATCCACCCTGCGAGGAAACCGATGCTGTAAAGGAAACCATCAAACCCAAAGAAGGCTATCATCCCTGCGATTCCGAGGAAGGAAGCAGCACTGAGATAGTCTCCTGCGAAGGCGATCCCGTTTACAAGCCATTTTACGCCTCCTCCTGCGACAAAGTAGTGGCTTGCTGTTTTTACTTGTCGGGCTGCCCAGAAGCTGATGCCCAGCGTGATGGCTGTGATGAGCATGAATAACCCAAACGCGATAGGTTGGAACGTGTACTCCATTTACTTTGCCCCCGTCTCCACCTGAACTGCGTACCAATTGTAGTAGACCGCGATCAAGATTGCAGAGATTATTATGATCATACCGCCGACTATTCCAAGGTTCATTCCCAGAATCCTTGTCATGAGTATGTTCTTGTTGATCGTTCCAGCGATTGTGAACAAGAAGTATCCCACAATGTAGATCGTGAATAGTTTCAGTCCCATTCTGAAGGTCTTTTTATCCTTCTCAGGGACAGCCATGATTTCATCTGTTTTTTTATTTCCCGACATTGATTAACCTCAAATGACCGTAGATAATGCCCTATACTGTATATACGATAAGAATTTTTCTAGTACCATTCAACCCAATAAATTAGCCAACTATAAAATAACCCAAACACCGACAGATACTCCATGAAACAGAGCTTAGGAGCAAAAACACTAGCTATGCCAACCCCTGTGTGGCTGGTTGGAACCTACGATGAGAACAATAAACCCAATGTCATGGCGGCTGCTTGGGGTGGAATATGTTGCAGTAAACCCCCATGTATTCAGGTAAGCCTCAGAGCAGCAACCTATACCCATGGCAACATCAAGAAAAGGAAGGCATTCACCGTAAGCGTGCCCAGTGAAGAATACTGGCGTGCCGCTGACTACGTTGGTATAGCCTCTGGGCGGGATACTGACAAGATCAATGATTTAGGATGGACGAGTGTCCAGAGTAAGCTGGTTGATGCTCCCTATCTTGATGAATGCAGCCTGGTCATCGAGTGCAGGCTCAAGGAAACAGTTGAGCTTGGTCTCCACACTCTATTTGTAGGTGAGATACTTGATGTCAAAGCCGATGAAGCCTCTCTAACCAATGGAAAACTCGATATCCAGAAAATAAAACCAATAATCTTCAACCCCGGCGACAGTGGCTACTTCTCAGTGGGTAAAAAAATAGCTGATGCTTTCAAGCAAAAAACTCCCCCATAAAATGGGGGTTAAGCAGCACCATAATAGATGCTGTTGAATAGCAGCTTGAAGGTCGCTCTATTCTGGTTTCTGAAGTGTGGAGGACACCCCATCAGTATGATTGTTCCGTTCCCCGCGGGCACCTCAGCTACCGCCGCGGCTCCCCTGAGATGCTTTTCTCCTAGAATCCAGCCGCTTGATAATGGATTTGTCTCAGGGTACCATGCGATTGCTTCACCGTTTTTCACATGGAAAGCTGGGCTGTGAAGGAACATTATAGTCTCCTCCCTGTTGAAGCCATAGCCTATGGGATGCGTGTCATCTATCAGCACCTTGAGTAGGCTACCCGGACAGTAGAACTCCTTTTCACCTAATCCTTCTAGGACGAGGTCTGCTTCCGCCAATAGTTCCTTGACTGCGTATTCGCAGCTCCTGTTGAGGGCGATCACTGTGCCCCCATGCTCCAAGAAGCTTAGCAGTTCTTTGTTTCCCTGTTCTCCGATACCCTGTGCGTACTTTGCTTCATACATCGCTGGCTCCATGTTTTGTTGCCCATACATTCCATTCATGATGAGCGCCCTGTTCAGGTCAGGCACGATTATTACATCAGCTTTGTTACTGAGGGCTCCTCCTCTGATATCCTCTGGGTAGAGGTTCACATAGTCAAATCCATACTCTTCAAGTACCATTCTTAGCCAGCCCTCATCCGCGTTTGGTAGCCAAGCCCTGTAGACACCTATCCTTGGTTTCTTGATCTCAAATGTCTCAACCAACGGGTTTTCCATACCTATGAAGTCCAGTCCAAACTCTGTAGCCATCTCGTCAAGAAGTTTTTTCAACCCCTTTTTGGATTCAACCACGAATGCGCCGGGTTTAAGCACCATATCCTCTATCTCAACCTCATCTAATGACCTGGATACGGTGTATCCTTCTTTGAGAAGCCTGTTTGCTGCCTTCGTCGCGTAGTTTGGAACCGAGCTGAAGACATAGTATTTTCCTTCTCCTATCAGCATACCTGCCTTCAAAACTGGTTTATCCACTGCTTCAAGACCAGCGTCGAAGACCTCGGATACCTCAACCACATCTACTCCCAGCTGTATACTGAGCGTGTGTCCTGTGACATCGTAGGGAACCTTGGGTGGTTGATCTGGGCTATCCCTGAGATCAGGGTAAACCTGTTTCTCTAGAAGCGCCTTTGCGAACTTGCCGTAGGGCTGTGCAAATCTAACGAAGTAGCTCTCCACTGGGTATTCGACTCCATCCGCCTTAAAGGGGGTTACTGCCTTGTCAACTTGAACATCTCCCATTCTAAGGACCCAGACCAGCTCATTTACTGCACCGGGGTCTCTCTGCCCCGCTGGGATCACAAAGCCAAAGGGGCCATTCTCTGGATTCAAAGCCTTTTTTCCCATCTCAAGAGTTCCTTTGAGCCAACGTCTTCTAAATTTGGCGCCTGTTTGGAGACACGCTGTGGCTGCTATGAGTTCGTAGTCTATGATGTCTCTGAGTGTCCATCTTCCTCCCCTCCAAGGCATGGGGTGGCTCCACCTCGCCTCATGCGGGTTAAAGCCTTGGCGTCCATCCAGTTCGTCTTTCCTGAGCTCGATGGGTGACGCTATGTTTACCGAGGCTGCCTCTGATAAGATCCTTATTCCGCCATGGTAGTGCTGGAATGCTCTTGCAGGGGTCCAACCGTCGAAGACCCAGTTTACCGTAACTCCTTTCTTGTTCTCTCTAGCCAAGGCGTCTGCCATGCTGATTCCCATGAAGTTTACTCCGCTCTGCAGGATGGGGTCCACGTTGGGCTCCATGGGGTCTATGAATGGTGGTAAATAGAATCTCGGCCCGGTTTTTCCCATCTGGTGTATATCGTATACTATCTGTGGGTGCCAGATATTGTGTACTTTATTGATGGCTAGCTGGGTTTCTTTGAGGGTAAACATGTACCAGTCTCGGTTGTTATCATGCCCAGCGTACTTGTGGTAAACATATGGGGGGCTGCTTCCCTCATACTTTGTACCTAGATACTTCTCATACCACTCAACTACTATCCTGTTCCCATCAGGATTTAGCGATGGAACCAATAAGAAGACAACGTTATCAAGAATCTCCTTCACCTCAGAGCCTTCCTCAGTAGCGAGCCTGTGAACCAACTCCATACTCATCTGGCTGCCCCCGACCTCGGTGCTGTGAACGCTACAGGTGATTAGAACTATCGTTTTTCCCTTCTCGATAAGCTCAGCTGCCTCTGCATCGCTGAGGTCTACTGGGTTACTTAGCCTGAGCTGTATTTCTCTAAGCTCTTCGAGTCTTGATAGGTTCTCTGGGCTAGAAATAGTGGCTAGAATGAATGGGTTTCCTTCAGTTGTCTCGCCGAGATTTTCCACCATTACACGTGGCGAAGCATCGCCTATCAAGTTGAAATATTCGACGATCTGAGGCCAATCTGCTAGTTTTCTATCTGTCCCGATAGGGTAGCCAAGATGCTCCTTCGGGGAAATAACCATATTTTTGGTCATAATTAGTAATGAGGCTTATCTGATAGTTAAGCTCGACGAATAAACCTAAGAACAGCAAACACATATGCTACCCTAATGGACGAGGATAAATCGGAAAAACTGGAAACCGAAACACCAGAAGAGACCGAGAAACCAGAGGAGAAGAAAAAGCCCAGAGAACCCACTGGTAACGACTACATGGCTGGTGCGATACTGGCCAACGGGATAATCTGGCTATGGATGCAGTCTCTCACAATGTTCAGCGGTTTCACGAACAGGATTCACCCCGGCATTCTCGCAGACTTTACAGCTGTAACCATCGTCGTCGCTGGCTTCATATCCTCGCAACAAGTCGCTAAGAGAAGCGAACGAAACCAGCTAATAGTAGCACTAAGATCGGCGCTATACTCTTGGGCTGGGTCTCTCATCATGATGATAACCGCACCTAATGCATCAATCACCTTTGCCTTGATACTACTCGTATGTTTATTGGCGGGGGGAATACTAGGTAGCTATATGTTGATCAGAGTAAGGATCAATGAACGTAAGAGATTGCTGGAGGCAAGTTCTTAAATCCGCCCCTATTGAGATACTAACTATCTCGTGAATACTATGTTTTGGGATGAAGAAATATCTGTAGAAGAAGAAAACGAGATCATTGAGAAGATCGCGCGAGAGTTCTACAGATATGGGTTAGAGACTGCAGGGATCATGTTTCTTGAGAGCCTTAAACCCATTAGTAGATATGGCTCAAGCATGGGGCAGATGGTTCTATCACCGATGTTGCCTTTCTTCGGCGAGAATGTGATGATGAAAGGTGACAAAGCGTTCAGAATATTTGAGAAGGATGAAAACGTAGAAAAGCTCATACAGAGACTTGAGGACTTGGCTGTTAATGGCTTGCCTGAACCGGAGATTAAGACAGAACATGAGGCTCCAGAAAAGGCTAAGTCTACTCGTGATGAGAAAAAAGGTTGGCGTAGATATCTTCCTTTTTAGATATTATTGATGATTCTAAATATTTATTCGAGATTAATACCAGAAACTGGCATTCTCAGTAAATGTAGAAAGTTAACCTAATTTTCTCATATGCGTCTATCTTAGTTAGTAAACATGAATTTTATGACTAAAATTTATGTTAAATTCCAATTTCTATGACAAAAAATAAGAAAAAACGGCTATTCTAGAAAAAAGTATTATATATACTAAGTAAGGATACTGAAGTAAGTCTATCCTTCATCGCAGTAGCCCAAATTCCCTCAGCGGATATTATGGGTGACAGCGATGAATAGGCTAAAAAAACGGAAGGAAAAACAATGGCAATTATAGTAGCTGGGCGATTGATGACTTTTATTTATATGGTCATCTTTTTTGCCTTAATGTACTACTTCATGATGATTAACAAGGAAGAAAAGTATACTATCCGAGCAATGCCGGCGATGCAAGCGATACCTGAAGCCGTTGGTAGAGCTGCAGAGATGGGTCGTCCTGTTCTATGGACTCCTGGTATTTCTGGGGCTTTGAACGATTCCAGTCAAGGACCACAAATCCTTGCTGCTATCAGTGTCCTCGAATATGTAACAGAGGAATGTGTAAAGGCGGGTGTACATATCCAAGCAATTGTACCACTACCTGATGCACTGCCCTTAATTGAAGAAACAATGAGGACAGCATATATGCGCGAAGGAAAACCAGAAGAGTTCAATCCAGAACAGATCACGTTCATCTCAGAGCAGTCTCCCTATCTTAGCGGTGTCTTAGGCTACATGCAAAGAGAGCAGCCAGCCTCAAACATCCTGGTAGGTGGTTTCTACTATGAAGCAGTCGTCATCGGTGAAGCTGGTAACCACGTTGGAGCGATGCAGATCGGTGGAACAAACAACACCCACCAGATGCCGTTCCTCGTTGCAACATGTGATTACATGCTGCTAGCCGAGGAGCTTTTCGCTGCAGGTGCGGTAATCAGTCAGAACCGAGACATGCTTGGCTCGATCAAAGGAGAGGACTTTATGAAGATCTTCTTGATGGCGATTACGGGTATTGGCTTCATATTAGGAGCTATGAACATCTCGATAATTGCTGACCTGTTAGGAATGTGATGAAAAATGTCGAACATACTAAAGAAAGAAGCTGTTTACGCTGTAACTGGACTAGTTACAGTTTTGATGCTTGTCGAATACTTCTTCTTCGAGAACACTCAGATCTGGGCTGAGACCATCAGAACTTGGGCTGTTATTATCTTTAACATCTCCCTTGGTCTGGGAGCCGCAAGGCTACTGATCCAGCACAGTATGAGAGTTCAGAAGCAGGGTAGGGACTGGCAATTCAGCGGTGTTCTATTAGGGATCTTCGCGTTAATGATCCTGACTGGATTCGCAGGTTACATCGCAACAGGTGTGCAGACTAGTAACTCAATATACAACTGGTTATTCAACTACATCTATACTCCACTCAGTGCTACACTGTACCCAATTACCGGGTTCTACATCTTCTCAGCAGCTTACCGAGCCTTCAGAGCTAGAAACCTTGACGCAGCATTGATGCTAATAGCAGGATGCTTTGTCATGTTAAAGAATGCTCCAGTGGGCGAGGCAATCTGGATAGGATTCGCAACTATCGGTAACTGGTTCCAGTTTACAGGTCAAATACCTGGAATGAGGACGTTCGCAATTGTAGGCGCATTAGGCCTAATTGCTTACGGCTTCAGGGCATTACTGGGTAAGGAACGTGGATTCTACGCAGGAGGCGGCGAGTAAAATGAGTCTAGGAAAATTAGCTAATATCGATCGTAGAGTATTCTACTGGATACTCTTCATCGCTCTCATGGTACCATTCCTGAGCCCAATCGGGTTCCCCATTACCATCTCACCTAACACCCAAGATCTATACGATGGTGTAACAGGTGATCAGGTGGCTGAGGGAGAAGTGTGGATAGTTAACTTTGGCTATGGCGTTAGCGCTTGGTCGGACTGTCATCCATCTGTAACCGTCCTTACAAAGGCGTTATTCAGGGAAGGCGCCAAGATAATATTCATGGGCGTCCATTACGACATTGAGCTAACTTACAACAAACTACAGGATACTTGCCGAGCAGACTTCGCCAACAAGGTATATGGAGAAGACTACGTCTTCCTCGGATACATGACTGGCGGTGAATCTGTTATTGCCCAACTAGGCTCAAACATAAAGAGTGTATTCCCACAAGACCACTTCCAAACTCCATACGATGACATCCCGATGCTGAAAAACGTCGTAGATGTACATGACATCGCAGGGGTAATCTCCTCTGACACAGGAGACTATGGTGGTCACTTTATGACTCAGTGGCAAGCAGCCTATGGAACCAAGTTAGCTGAAGCCGGAATCGCAATGAATGGCTCAACCGACTTACCAAGATGGCAAGCAGGTAACTTCTTCGGCGTTAGCGTAGGTTCACGAGGCGGTGCAGAACTAGAAATACTTATCGGTGAACTCGGTGAAGCAACAACTGCAATGGACAGCATCAGTGTAAGCCACTTACTACTAGTAATAGCAATTATTCTAGGAAACATTGGCACACTCACTGAAAAATTAGGAGGCAAAAAGTAATGGCATATCCAACAGCAACACTGGACGTAATCGGTCTCTGGATCGGATGGTTCCTGATGCTAATGATCTATAGCTATCCTCTATACAAGGAAAACATTACCTACAGGTTCGCAGAGTACTTGTTCATCGGCGTTACGTTGGCGATTACAATAATCACCAACTTCAGTAACGTCATGAGGATGTGCATCACACCACTAATGCAGGGAAATCTACTGATGATCGTACCCCTAATCTTAGGGCTGATGATCTTCGCAATGCTGATCCCCGAGTATCGGTGGCTCAGCAGATATCCCATCGCAATACTGGTAGGAGCAGGCTTCGGTCTAGGTATCCGTGGAACTATCAAACCCAACCTTCAGGACGCTATCATCAGCACAATAACGGCTCCAACAGGAGGCGCTTTATTGGATTGGTTCAACTATCTGTACGTAGCTGTGGGTCTAATCTGCAGCATCATGTACTTTATGTTGACCTTTGAGCATAGCGGAGCACTCAAGACACCGACAAGAATCGGGCGACTCTTTATCATGGTAGGCCTAGGCGCCTACTTTGGTAACACAGTGCTGTTCAGGTTCACGATGCTAACAGGCAGGGCGCAGTTCTTCCTACAAGTACTGAAGTTAATACCTATGTAAAATATCCCCCCTTTTCTTTATACATTTTTCAAAACAAGTTTAACATAGTGAACACTATAGTTGATAGTGTATGGATCAAAGCATCGTTGAGGGTCTAATTGAAGAAAAATTAATCACTCCCAAAGCTAAACTTGAGGCGTTTCTAGCACCAGCTTTGAAACTCAGACCCGCAAGTCAAGTAACTATCCCAGCTGAGCTTCCAAGTGGCTTAGATATGGGGCGACAGATCGACGAAAAAGTTCAACCCCAGATGATGAAGCTTCAACAGATTCAGAATCTAAAAGCCCGGGTTATAGCGGTTCAAGCTATAAAGAAGCTTCTTGAAAAAAACTTTGAGACAATTGTTGAGGATTCCTCAGAATATCGCGCCTACTATGATTGGTCGAGTCAAATCGGGTTACGTAATAATCAGATCAAGGTTCGACCAACTGTCCACGAGTTATACTTCTACTCAGAACGGGACACTGGGCGGACTCTTCAAAAACTGATGAATGAACGCGAGAAAATACGTCGAAAAGTACAGCGAAAACCCGGTGATAACGTTGATAGCATCCGCTTCGCGTACCCGGAGGAGTTTGAGCCCAAGTGGCTTAATGCCCTCGGAGAAGTCTTGGGCTACCCTGACTGTTGCGTGAAACGGTACGCAGAGGAACGAGGCAGCGGGGTAAATGTTGAAGCCAGAGCTTCACAGCAGCTTCTTGACGCTGTGAAAGAGAAAGAAGTTGATACTCATGTTTATTTCACTGGTTACTTTTTCCCCTGCAGCCCAAGATGCGAGAAAGCGTTAAAGAAAGGGCATGAGTGGCATAAAGCTTTCAACGATCTCCATGAGAAACTCGGAGAACTCTATGAGCAGAACATTTACATCAACACCGAGATGGTTCTCAGGCAACCTGAACTTATAAACCAGTATCTCTCTCAGTTCAAACCTAAAAAAAGTGATTAGGGCTTTGGGTAAGGTGGAGGGTACTCGCCCTGTTTTACCTCGATTCTTTCAACTTTGAAAACAACTGGGCGCTCCGAGTCCGGGCAACTATAGTAGGCTATCTTATCCATGTAATCCCATGGCTCTGTTACTTCACGAGTCATGGCGCTTGTTAGCGGGAGTATCGCGCTGAATGCCGCGAGACAGACACTGTCTGTCTCCTCCAAGAGAAGCCTACCCGGGTTGCCTGTTATAGTCATCTTGTCTCCGATCTTGTACATTTTGCATAGCCCAGATACGTGGGTAGGTTTCCCATCGATACTCCTTGGTTTCCCGACATCAACAACTGTGAAAACTACTTTATACATAGAATAGGATGGCTTCCAGCTCTGTAAAAGTTTTTAGAGGTTTTTCAGGTAGAAGCAGCTAGAATTATGCCGAGCGATCTGCTTGTACCCCTGCTTTTCATAGGTTCTTCTGGCATTGTTGTTTTGTTCTATTGCGTGGAGTCCAATCTGGCTGAAGCCATTATCTATGGTCCATTTCTCTGCTTTCTTCAAAAGTGTCTTTGCCAACCCTTTTCCTCTGTGCCTTGGATCAATGTTTATGTTGTAAATCCATACAAGTGGCTCTTTAAAGACGTAGAATGCCTCCCTCACTGCCAACCATATTAAACCCATCCTCACACCTGCCCCTGTTTCCAGCATGAATACGGCGTGGTTTTTACTGAACGGGTCTAATGGATCATCATCCTCTATCTTCCTGTATCTACGATAAGCCTCTTCATCGGAGATGTCTTCCTGTAGCAGGAAGGCGACCCTAAAACTATCAAAATTGAGTTTTTCGATAAAATTTCTTTCCTCCTCTGTATCTTTGGATTGGTCTGATGTTGTAGTCGCTCAAATTTTTCGCATCCATATCTTGGCTGATATTTTCAATTTATTTTTTACTTTCAATGAAGTTATCTGAATATACTTTATAGGCATTGAGTATGTACGATTTCTGCAATGCAGTATCATCTGGTCCTCACCGAGGTATGTAACAAACAGTGCAGCTACTGCGGAGGAACAAGACATATCCAAGGCATACCATTACAAGTTACTTATCCAATCGAGGACCTGATCACCTTTCTAAGACAGGACCCAGAGCCAGTAATCGGTTTCTACGGTGGAGAACCTCTCCTTGCCATGGATTACATGTATGAGGTGATGGACAGAGTTCCAGCTAAAGCCTTCACTCTCCAGACAAACGCTACGATGCTTAATCAGATCGATGAGAAACATCTTCGTAGGCTTCACTCGATTCTCGTTAGCATCGATGGTGGTAGAGAAGTGACAGATAGCTGCCGCGGCGAGGGAACCTATGATCTGGTCACCAAGAACCTGCTTGAGGTCGAGGAGAAAGGGTATTCTGGTGATGTAATCGCGCGTATGGCGTATAGCAAAAACGGGGATATTTACAGAGACGTCTCTTATCTACTGAATCTGAAGAGCCCCTATTTCGATCACGTCCACTGGCAGTTGGACGTTTTCTGGTCTGAGTTAGAATCTTGGACGGACCTTGAGGGCTGGCTTCAACGGTACGAGTCTGGCATCACAAGACTAGCCTCAGATTACGGTGCCTCATTAAAGACCGGTAAACCCTTGGGTATAGTCCCGTTCATTCCCGTCTTCAGAACACTGTTGACTGGTGAAGAGACTCCGCACATTCGTTGTGGCTCAGGGTCAACGAGCTTCACCATAATGACCAATGGGCGAATAGACGTTTGTCCGATAGCGCCTGATTTGCCCTACAGTAATGTGGGCGACATTACATCATCATCACCCGATGAGCTCCGCGGGGTTCTGCCGGTTGGTCCCCCCTGCACTGATTGTGATGTTCTAGGCGTCTGTGGGGGACGTTGCCTATTCTCTAATCAGACGATGTTCTGGGGGATTGACTGGTTTAACCGGATATGTGATACCACAAGACACATGATCAACGAGCTACGAAAACAGGTCCCACTTGCACGGGAGCTGATCCAATCCGGAGTCCTTGAACAATCCGCGTTTGATTACCCCGAGATCAATAACGGCTGCGAGATCATACCCTAACAGCCATAAATAGGGATGAAACAAAGAATATCTGTCATCCCTTGGAGTACCTAGAAACCATCCTGAAAACATTCCCAATAGACATCGATTCCACTACCATGCGCCCTCTCTCAAACACAAAACCATCCACAAGGTTATACACGGTAGACACGGAGCGATCACCTCTAATCAGCTCTATTCACGGGAAATGTTATCTCATAGACACTCCTCAAGGACGAGAAATCGCTTACCACCCTCATATTGTTTCACAAGAGCTGTCTCATCTTTGTCTTGACGCAGCGGAGGAGTTCGCGGTAGCTTTGAAAGAACTCGACCTC
The DNA here is from genome assembly GCA_964447425.1 of uncultured Candidatus Bathyarchaeia archaeon. Classification (GTDB taxonomy): domain Archaea; phylum Thermoproteota; class Bathyarchaeia; order TCS64; family TCS64; genus RBG-16-57-9. Next base: position 3,534 of record CAYUTB010000027.1, on the reverse strand, counting down.
GTATCAGATAGATCTGGTATACTGCATATTCTGAGAGGCAGTTCAGGTTACATGATTGATAAGGTACTCCCCGGGCTCCCTGTGATAAACATACGCACACAGTATAGCGAGGATGGGTACAGGGCTCACTCAGATGACTCCCGACGAATCGATGTAACCTACAGTGACTACCATGCAGCAATGCATGATACATTGATCGTGCCAGATACCTACGCTACTGGTAGAAGCGTTGAAGCAGCTTTACAGTACCTGTTTGAGCGGGGATTAAACGTCAAGAATATAGTCATCTACGGCTTTATCGCGGTTCCCGGCATCGAGAGAGTGCATCAGCTGCTTACCCGATACGGCGTTAAACTACATATTTTCGCGATCTGCGATATCACCCAGCTTTACTCTAACCACTATGATATGCCAATTTACGGATTAGATGAACACCTCTACAATCAGAATAAAACCATAAAACCACTAGGCTCAATTGTGTCCCTTGACACGCTGCACGATATGATCCACCAATACGTTCCCGGCATGGATCAACCCGGCGACTGGAGCGAACGCCACAATAACCTATTCAATGGGCGCACATACGAGAGCGGAGACCTCAAGGAGCATTTAACCAAGTCCATTCAATTCATAGAATCTCTCGATAAGATGAATATCACTCAACCATGGTATGATGAACATATCCGTGAACTAACTCAAAGAGAACTCAGCAAGTTGAGGTCTACTATAAGCAGCCTCTAACCACTTGGTGGAGTTTATTCACTCCACTGATAGTTGCTGAACTCGATCGTTTGCAGCACCTTTTGTGAGAAACCCTCATTCTTGCACTCGAAGGTGTACATGACGAAGCCATCATAAGCAAAAAAATGCATCCTACGCCTATGATAGATTATCCTAGGCTTCTCCAAACATTGACTCAAAAATTCGATATACTCAAGTCACCAATACATGATGATCCTTGTGAATATCCGAGAAGCAACCGCCGAAGACAATGAACAGCTCATCCAACTGCAGCGCAAATGTCCCATGGGCTCAGATCTCTTGCTACAACTAGATAGTAGCCCAGATTTCTACAATCGATCAAAGGGCTACGAAGACTGGAATCTACTGGTGGCTGAGGAAAACGAACAAATCGTGGGCTCCGCGGGATTCGCATTACAGGATAAGACCATCTCTGGTTCACTATATCGGGGCATCTACGAGTATGGATTCATGGTAAACCCTGATTATCGCAGACGAGGGATCGCTACTCTTCTTCAAGAAGAGGTGGAGCGACAGGCTTGGGAAAAAGAGGCGGATTTTCTCCACCTGAACATCACAGAGGATAACGTGGCAAGCCACGGCTTGTTTACGCATCGCGGCTTCAAACCCATCAGGCAATGCTCGCCCCTCCTGTTTATGGCGTATAAAAAACATGCGACTGATCACTACAAGATCCGCCCCATGAAAGAGGGGGATATCCCCGTAGTAGTAACACTACTGAACGAGTATAACCGAGACCGTGACTTCTATACACCCCTAACAACGGAATCCTTTGTTGAGCACTTCAACAGGCTCCCCTTCTATACCTTCGAAGACATATTCCTCTACGAATATGATACTGTGAAGGCTGTCGCAGGGTACTGGGATTATAATAGAGTAATGCGCTTCACGCTTCAGAGCTATAACACAAGGTGGAAGATCATGGCAAAGGTCGCTGACCTAATAGGTAAGGTAACACCCATGCCTAAACTGCCTGGGATCGGTGAACAGATGACCAACTGGTATCTGACACCCTTTGCCTATCGTGACCCGGAGGCCGCGAAGCAGCTTCTCATGCACATACTCAACATAGCTGCGCAGAACCAAGTCTCCATGGTTAGCCTCCCAGTCGATAGAGAAAACCACGCCTACTCCACGCTGGATAAGCTCAAACCCAACAAGGGCAGCTTCACATGGTACATAAAGCCGTTACGAGACATACCAGAGATTAAACAGATCTATATCGACCCACTGGATGTCTAAGGTAGGTGAACGCCCCAGAAGTGACGTACCTCCATATCATCGGGGCTGTCTGTTCCATGGCTCCCCTTTCCACTCTCCTGGTCTACGTGGGTTCCATGATCTGGTAGGAACGCGATCACTCGATTAACATCACCGTATCTTTTGTTGAAGGCATCTGCTAATGTCTTGAATGCTTTAAGGTGTCGCCTGAAAGCCTCAATGGCCGCAGGGTCTGTTGGCGTTGAGGCGTGCATCAGGTCATCGTATTCCTGATTATATGCGACAATCAAGTCATAATCAGAGCTCACCAACAGGTCGAGAACCCTAGTGTTTACCTCTGAGTCATATTTCTCCGTGTAGTAATCAATTTCTCTTTCCCTGAAGATGAGATCGATGCTGCAGTCTTTTACTGCCACTAGAGCGACTTTCTTACCTGCCTTTGTGGCAGCGTCAAAGAGAGTTTCCACTTTCAGGACCGGTTTCATGTATTTGTTGATCCCGTGTTCGGCGGGCTTCATCCCGGTGAACATACTCCCATAACATACCGGGGTGTAACTGGGTCGCATGCTCTGCACCTGTATCTGGATTGGAGCCTCTGCTATCACGTCTTTGAACTCGGTTTTGTGGGCTTGGAAGAGCCATTCTCCTATCGCGTCTGGGGCGTAGAGCAGTACTTTTTTTATGGTTTTTCCTTTTGACGCCTTGATTAGCTCGGTGATTGGTTGGGCTGATGCACCTTTCGGGGGTTGAATCTTCATCAGGTTGCATACTGTGGGGGTTACAGAGTCTATGCCATACATGGCTTTTGTTTGTTTTTTTATATCTAAATCTTTTTGGATCACATTATACGAAAACAATGCGTATATATAGATTATATAGACTATATAGTTTGATTAGTTTATGGCGTCACTTGATCTGCAATTCAAAATGATTTTTCAGCTTTGCCTAGCTCTCGTATTGGGTGGAGTAATAGGGTTTGAGCGAGAAAAATACAGTAAACCCGCCGGACTCCGAACCCACATGATACTAGCCATCGGCTGCACGATGCTGACCATACTCAGTTACACTGCTTTCCCAGACACCACCGATACCAGTAGACTAGCAGCCGCGATAATAACCGGCATCGGCTTCATAGGTGCAGGTACAGTCCTTCAAACCCGTGAGAGAGTAGTTGGATTGACTACAGCTGCCTCCATCTGGTTAACAGCTTCAGTAAGTCTCGCTGTGGGAACTAGCAACTATCTTCTAGCAGTTGTAGGTACAATACTAGGCTACATAGTCCTTGAAAGTAAACCGATTCAGATAAAAAGAGAGGAATAAAAAAGAAGGAATTCTATCCGAGTTTACTCGAATAGGAATACTATGTAGACATTCACGGTAACCGCTAGTTCACCGGATAAGACTGGGGTAGGAGCGTAGCTTTTCATCGCATCCCCTGACTCTGCATATGAGTAGCTCATAGCTGGTACGTAGCTGCTCTCGGTGACGCTCTGGACACCTGAGATGCTCAGTCCAAGGGTGTCAGCGATTAAATCTGCCTTCACCTGTGCA
>CAYUTB010000026.1:0-21449 GCA_964447425.1 uncultured Candidatus Bathyarchaeia archaeon | reverse complement strand
GCGCGTATTGGTTTAAAGGAGATGTCTCTGCTTTGAATCTACAAGGTAAAGAGAGTCACAGCTTCTACAAAACCTTACTTGAAATAAAAGAGAAGGCTAGACAAGAAGCAAGAACAAAATAGAGAGATGCAAATGTACCGATGAAATCCATTCTAGGATGTTTTTATCACATGTTTCATGTAACAGGTATATTGAATTTCTCGCAGTATAACAATTGAAGTTAGTCTATATGTATTTTTCACTTCGATTGTAGATTTCGGGAGCTTATTAGAGCTTCAGGAAAAACAGAGTTTAGATAAGTGACTAACTCATCCTGATTCAAAGCCTGCACAGGATTCCTTGTACAGATATACAATAAATTATACAATTCTTCATCACCGGAGACATTCAGCATATTAAATAATTTTTTACTGCTCATTATAACTTGAGCAGAGTCACCTCCTAACATCGGAAACTGCTCATCTAAAACACCGACTACCTCAAAGTACTCCTGTTTCCAATAAAAGTCATTAAAAAACTGAACACTATCGCCAACATCAAAACCATACTTATACTTCATGAACCTATTAACAACAACCTTACCCTCCTCGCCCTCTCTGAGAAATCTACCATCTAAAGCATCATTTTCATAGACTTCCATGATAGAGGGTTCAACCGCTACTACGTCTAATCCTATTGTGTTATTTTCATGGTCTTTCCCGCTGATTGAGAAGATAAAGACTGGGTGTATGCTTACAACGTTTTCTTGGCTCTGAATTTGTTGAATCATGGTGTTGTTGATATAATATGTTTCACGGAAGGCGTCAATGCATGGTGTTATTGAGTCTGGTGGTATTATCGAGAAGTAGTCTGGGTGTTCATTAATGAATTCTTGGATGTGAAAATAGTTATAGTCTAGGTTGTGGGAGTACCCCGAATAGACTGTGATATATCCACCTATTTCATCAGATGCGTTATGTGAATACAAGATTGCTAAGACTATTACAGCTAAGGATAATAGAAAAAAGCTTGATTTTCTATCCATTACCTAGGGATAAGATTAACCCACTAATATGTTTTTACAAAAAACAGAAACTTAACATCCCATAGCCTCATGTAGCAAATCGACTTGATATCTATATGACTAACTCAAACCAGTCACAAACTCAAATTCATCAGGGCTAGCCTCTGGGGGTATCCTGCCTATAGAGAACATGAAGCACTAAATAGCAAAACAAACAAAATAACAACTAAAACACCAAAATAAGCCCTAAAACAGCCTTAAATGCCTATATCCTTCAAATCACTAACAAAAATTATATTAAACACAAACAACAAACCCAAGAAACAAAAGAATTATTTTTCCCAGATATAACCACCAGCCAATTACATCAAAACCCACCCACACACCAAGAAAAATGCACCGAGCACCCGCCCACCGCTACCAAAGCCATAAAAGCAGCCCAGCAATGAAACCACCATGACACTCACAAAAGACCAACAAAGAAACCTAAAAGCCCAAGCCCACCACCTAACCCCACTAACACAAATAGGCAAAAACGGACTAACCCCCGAACAAATCACCACCATAAAAACCCACCTCGAAAACCACGAACTCATAAAAATAAGATTCAACGACTACAAAAAACAAAAACAAGAACTCGCAACCCAAATAACCCAACAAACACAAGCCGAACAAATAGACCTAATCGGAAACACACTCATCATCTACAAACAAAGCACAGACCCAGCCAAACGAAAAATAAACCCCACCACATCGAAATAATCAGCCAACAAATCCTTTATACGCCAGAATATCGAACAAAATAACAACATGGGCAAACAGAAAATCGACCCCACAGACATCACCATCCTCAGAAACCTCCAACAAGACGCTCGCACAAAATACAGCGACATCGCCAAACAATGCAACGTAAGCGTCGACACCATCATCAAACGCTACAGAAAACTCCAACAACAAGGCATCATCAAAAACACAACACTACTCCTAGACCCACGCAGATTCGGAGACGAAATAATAGCCAACTTCAGCATCGACATAGAACCACAAAGCACCACAGAAGTACTAAACTACCTACAAAAACAACCAGGCATCCTATTCAGCACCCACAGCCTCGGAGAATACGACATATTCACCATCGCAGCCGCAAAAAACATGAACGAAATGAACAACCTCAAAGAAAAAATACAGAGCCACAACATGATACGCGAAGTAAAAACCAGCATCTGGGTAGACCAATTCCTACTCTGTCCACAAAACTTCGAACTAGAGCCACTACTGGAGACACAACAATGAGCGAACTAGACAAAAAAATAGTAGAATACCTCACAGACAACGCCCGAATGAGCTTCAGACAGATAGCCCAAGAAACCGACAAATCAACAGACACCATCATAAACCACTACACAAGCCTCATAGAAACAGGAGACATCAGAGGCAGCACAGTAGTATTAGACACCGACAAAATAGGCTACGAAGGAATAGCAGCATTCGAGATAGACGTCACCAGCAGCGAAGAAACCAACTCAGACAACATCCTAGAAACCCTCATCAAAATGCCCAACATAATCGTCGCAACAAAAACCGTCGGCGAACACGACCTGCTCGCACTAGCAGTAATCCACGACCTAAAACACTACCAGCAGATAAGCGCCGAAATAGCCCAGATCCAAGGAGTAAAAAACCTCTCATCCAACATCTGGAGCGGTAACCAGAAAATAATGCCAAAATACTTCATAATATAAAAAAAGCCTACTCCAGCACCGTCAAACCAGGGTAGATGGGAAATCCGGAGACCAACTCATCAATATCAGCCTTAACACGCCTCAGCACAGACACATCCTTGTAATCCCTCAACACTACCGCGATACACTGTGCAATATGCTGCATCTCAGACACACCCATACCCCGACTCGTAACAGCAGGAGTCCCCAGCCTCAACCCAGATGGATTAAAAGGACTAGCATCATCAAAAGGTACACTATTCTTATTCACAGTAATACCAGCCTCATCCAGTGCCGCCTGAAGCTGTTTACCCTTCCCCCCTAACCCATGAGGCCTCAAGTCAATAAGCATCAAATGATTATCAGTGCCATCAGTCACCAGTTTAACACCTAGACTCATCAACTCCTCAGCCATCGCCCTAGCATTACGTACAATCTGCCCAGCATACACCTTAAACTCAGGCTGCAAAGCCTCCTTAAACGCAACCGCCTTCGCTGCGATCATATTATCATGAGGCCCCCCCTGCAAACCGGGGAAAACCGCACTATCGATCAACTGAGCCAGATTCTTCTTGGACCCAGAATGATAGAGATCATGATACTGGTCCTCCACTCTGCTCATGATGATAGCGCCACGTGGACCACGCAGACTCTTATGAGTCGTAGTAGTCGTCACATCCATGTGCTCACAGGGACTCGGATGAACACCGCCAACTATCAAACCAGCGATGTGACTGATATCCGCCAAACTATAAGCATCAACATCCTTCGCTATCTCACAGAACTCATCAAAGGGAAGCATTCGGGGATACGCAGTCAAACTGCTGATAATCATCTTGGGGCGTTCCCGTTCAGCTATCTTCCTCACTACATCCATGTCCAGTCGCTCAGTCTCTCGATCCACGAAATAAGGGACCAGCCTGTAATGCATTCCACTGAAGTTCATAGGACTACCATGCGTCAAGTGCCCACCGCAGCTCAGATCCATACCCATGAACTTATCCCCCAGCGCAAGCAACGCCATAAAGACGGCGTGATTCGCCGGACTACCACTATAAGGCTGAACATTCACATGCTCAACCCCGAAGAGCTCCTTGGCGCGATTAATCGCCAATAACTCAACAGCATCAACATTATCCTGACCACCATAATACCTGTGACCCGGATAACCCTCACTATACTTGTTAGTGAATACGCTACTCATCGCCTGCATAACCGCGCGTGAGACAAAGTTCTCAGACGGAATAAGCTCAACACCGTGCTCAACCCGATTCACCTCATTCAAAATAGCCTGAAAAATCTCTGGATCTGTCTCACGCAGCGAATTCATTAACATAGCCTAAACCTTGAAGGGGCTCACCAAACGGCTACTTAAACCCTCTTACAACACAGAAAGTATCACAGCTTGACAGCAGTCAAAACCCTGTAACCGCTCTTTATAGCCAATACCTCGTGGCTACCGAAGACCTCATCGAAGAAACCAGCCAGCATTTTACCCCCCTTGTTGCTCTGGATAACCATCTGAAGCATACCTCGATAAACCAGTTGCTCATACGCCCCAGCCACCATGGGGTAAACAATCTTATGCATGCCAGCCGAGATAGGGGGATTCGACACAATGGTCTCAAACAATAGATCCTCCAATGGATCAAAGATGTGCCCCTCATACACAGTGCAGTTCTTGAGTCCGAGACGCTGAACATTCAACCGTGTTAGCTTCACGGCCCTCGGGTTCACATCACTCAAACACACACTGAGCCCTGGGCTCTCCCTAGCTGCGACGATCCCTATGACACCTATACCGCATCCCAGATCCAGAAAACATCCATCTTCAGGTATCAACATATTATCCACGAGAACACGGGTCCCAGTATCCACCCGCTTCGCGCTGAAGACCCCTTGAGAAGTAATGAAACTATACCTTTTACCCCGTAGCACTGACTCGATCTTTCCTCTTTTGTCCCGGGATGAGGGTTTCGATGAAAAATAGTGGCTATTGGGCACAGAGAGAAATGTGCGGTTATCTTGCTTAAACTCTTCGCAACTACCAGGTCTTGGGATATACCCCGCTTGGCATCAGTACACGCTCGGTTGTTGCAGCGATCCCATGATTCTCAGCCTGAATCTTGCCGCTACTCATATCAGCCTTCATCAGAGCCACAGCCTCCTCTTTCTGAGTCATAACTATGATCAGATCATTAGCCTCGATACCCGCCTCATAACGGAGAATACCGGGAACCGCCAACTGAGCCCCATTACAAACAGCCTCAACAGCCGAATCCCTGATCCAGATCTTGGGCAATAGCTGAGCTGCATCCTCATAGGGTCTGATCATTTTTCTGAGATAAGAGTCATCACCCTCCTCCTTGAAGTCAAGAGCCTCACTCAGATCATAGAGAGTGTACAGATCTGCCTCTGTGAAAGGCCCACTACGAGTCCTCCGGAGCTCCTGCATATGGGCACCACAGCCAATTAGCTCACCAACATCGTGACAGAGCTTACGAATATACGTACCACTCTGACATTGAACCTTGTAGAGCCAGTTCTTACCATCCCCCTCAAGAAAATCGATACCATAAATGTAGCGCGTCCTCAATCGCCGCGAGACGCTGCTCCTGAGAGGTGGACGCTGATATATCTCCCCGGTCAAATGGTCGAGAGTCTTACGGATCTTATCCTCAGAAACCTCTTCATGGGTACGCATAACACAGACATACTCCTTACCAGAGTCCAACAACGCCTGAACGATCTTCGTACTATCTTGAAGAGTAATCGGCAACACACCAGTAACCTTGGGGTCCAAGGTACCACCATGCCCCACCTTATCAAGATCCAAAAGCTTCTTGACCCAAGCAGCTACCTCGTGACTCGTTGGCCCAGGAGTCTTATCAATAACCACCATACCGAATTGAATGTACTGGCTTAACGGCCTCTCTTCTGGAGGACACCCATAATTAGAATTAGTCTCTTCCTCGGCTTTAACACGTATTTCCCGGGTTATCTCCCAGACAGGCCTCTTCAACATAGATTACCATCACACAGGGGGCTCATTTAAAGGGATAGGCTATTTACGGTCCTCTTTTTTCTCAGACTTTTCCTGATCCAGTTCATCTTGTAAATGCTCGGAGTCTACCTTATAGTTTTCTTCATCATCAAGCCCAGATCTGAGACTGGTCTCCATGGATTCCTCATCCTCCCAAAGAGTCTTGCCCTCATCTATAGAGGAATCAAGATCATCCAAAAGTTCCTGAAGAGTAGTCTGGAGAGCATCTATGTCTGTACTGAGTTCCTGCTCAAACTCCCCACCGATCTCATCTGCGAAACCCATAGCTTCATTGGCTTTATCGATAGCGCCCCCAAGTAGCTTTCTAAGCTGTTCCAAGGCTACGAATAGTTGATTGATTTCTCCGCTCATAAGAAAAACTCAGACAGCCTGCTCAATAAAGAGATCGGATAGAGTATATTATAAAACAAGGAAACCAGTGTTCAATACTCGGGAGACACGCTGCTTGATATCAAAAGAGTCAGCCAGAAGGCTTATGATCGAGAAACAGGGAATAGGCAACGCCCATAACTCGCCTGACAAAAAAAATGTGTACTCAACCATCGAAGACCTCGGCTGTCTCCAGATAGACACCATCAGCGTCGTTGAGCGCGCCCACTACCTCACACTCTGGAGCAGGCTGGGAAACTACGATAAAGGGCTCCTAGATACCCTTGCTTATGAAGATCGTAAGCTTTTCGAGTACTGGGCACATGCAGCCTGCTACGTTCCCTTGAGCGACTACAAGTACTTTCTCCATTCAATGGATGTAAGAAATAAAGAACTTACAGCTAGACTGCAAAAAAGGACTGGAAAAGGAAGAGAACTTATCGAACACGTTCTTCAGCGAATAACAAACGAAGGTCCACTTGCATCAAAAGACTTCGACTCTGAGAAAAAACAGAAGGGAGGCTGGTGGAACCGGAAAGACGAGAAAATCGCCATGGATTACCTCTACGGAGCAGGTGTCTTGGCTATTTCTCATAGGAATAATTTTCAGAGATACTATGATCTATCTGAGAACATCATACCATCTTGGGTGGACACTGAGCCTCCAAGTGATGAGGAGAGGGTGTGGTTTTTCACTGAGAAAACGATGGACTGCCTAGGAGTAATCCAGCCAAAGGAGGCACGCGACTATTATCAACACTTCGCCATCAAACTGGGCAGAACCTCCAGCCAGATAGAGCAACTAATCAAGACGAAAGACACTGTTTCATGTCTGAAAATCAAAGGAGACCCATCACCGTATTATTGTCTCCAAGAAGATGCTGAGCGACTTGATGGGATAGATGATGACTTCGACTTTGATAATGTCCAACTACTCATCTACTTTGATAACTTCATGTGGAACAGAGAACGGATCCAACGTCTCTTCGGTTTTGAGTCAAAACTAGAGATCTACTTACCTGAGACAGAACGAGTCTACGGCTACTATCACCTTCCAATACTCTACGGAGACAGAATAGTAGCGCGATTAGAACCCAAGATGGACCGTAAGGAAAACAAGCTCCTAATACGAGGATACTGGAAAGAACCCGATTTCAGTGAATCAGAGGATTACAGGGATAAGCTCGAGAGAAACTTGGAAGACTTCGCAGCCTTCCATGGAACAAAAACAATAGAGTGGCTATGCTAGGTGATCGGGCTTCTTCATGAGCTTCGTCTTTAACTCAGGCTCACCCTTTATCGACGCAACTGCCTCATAGGCAGCCTCAACATTTTCAGTTGGACCCTCAAGCAGATAGACCTTGCATCCTTCAGCCCCATCGATACCGCCACCGGCGACGGGAATGGCTTCCACACCAAAGAGAAGCTTGAACGACTCCATCTCGGTGATAACCTGCCCCTGTATAACCATCATACCACAGGGCCACCCCATGGCTTTATCGATGACGTTAGCTCCCATCCTCATCGCTGCATCGGAGAGGCTGATGGGTACGAGTTTCTCGAGACCTGCAGGTATGATGCACTGGATACCGTTTCTCATGATATACCCCCATGCAGTGCCTATTGTTCCTCCGCCGGGTCCGTGTAGTAATACTCCAGCGGCGCCGAATGGGTCGACGGCGTTGGCTCCCTTGATGAATATGTCATCTGGACCCATCTTCGCCAAATATGGTATCAGCTGAGGCGTTGTACATTCAGTTAGCTCGCCCTCAACGAACACGTAGTGATTGTATCTACCCTCAGTGGCTGTGATACCTGCACCTTCCTTTGTAACTACGCCTGCAGTGAACATCCCCTTGTTCGGGATCTCTTTACACATCAGTTCCTCTGCGACATACGCTGTGGTAGTGCTTGTAGCTATGATGACAGTGCCGTTCTTGTACGCGAACTGAACGTTCTCCATGCAGGATACGGCTTTTGCGATTAGTCTCTTTCCTTCGGCTGGGGTCAGGGTTAACTGTGCCTTCATTCATTTCCCTCAGTGTTAATGAACTGTGGCTGGCGCTCTTTTAAAAAGGTAGCTCAAAGAAAATATTCGTGATCTCTAAGACTAGACGTTTAATAGAGTATTATTGACCAAAGGGTAAACTGGTAGAAATATCTAATAATCATCAACTAACCCCAGAGAAAAAACCATGTTTTTACACATAGATGAAATATGATTAGGTTACTCAGCTGCGCCTTCACTTAATGCCTCGGCGAATATTTCACCGAACTCGGTGAGAGAGATGATCTTCATCTTACTACCTTTCTCGGCGTCAACCAGCCCCTTCATCTCAAGCCGTGAAACGATCCGACTGAACCGATTACGCAGTGTGCTATTAGCAGCCTTGTAACCGAACCACCTGATAATATCACTGATACTCTCAGCTTCACCGCCGTTCTCACGCAGAAGCACTAGTAGTTTTTTCTCTCTTTCCCACTCTTTCTCCTCGTGTTTGCTGCTGGGCTCCAGTCGGTATCCTGGAAGCTTCAACTCAGTGGGGTCTCTGCTCTCTTGTTCCCTATTGCGCTCGAACCACAGCTCGAACTCGGGGTCACCCGGCTTTCCCTCTACATACCACGCCGGCTCTTTGGATGGTACACTGTAGACTCGGGCGTTCCTGAACATCAGCGCGGTGGTCAAGGCTATGCCCATCGTAAGGTTGGTAGTGCTCGTGATATCGATGAGGACATCCTCACCGCTCTCTCTTGCTAGATGTAAAATCCTGTAGATGGTGCGGAATCCGCTCCGTTGTTCCATGGGATTATACGGCACCATTATGGGGTCGAGGATCTCAAGTTTATTTTTGAGCTCCTCGGCGTTGGTCTTGCTCATATAACTAAAGACCTGTGGACCACCATCTAAACCGGGTTCACTGTATAGGAGATATAGTTTGGTTATTCCATGAACCTTACTCCAGTAGCGTATGCCGTCAAAGGCTCTACGATAATGCGTTCCAACGAGACAGACAATGATGGTCATAGATTTTCCCCGAACAATCCAGTATTCTTTGAATAATGTAGATCAGACAGGATATATAAAATCATGCGAAACTATTCGCCACAGATACAATGATTTAGCATTTCTGTGACAATCGCATCATTATTGATTTTATCGTGATTATTCGCTCCACACAGCTTATGGGTATTATACAGGAAATCGTCATCGCTAAATACGACGATTTACGTATCATATCAACTAGTATTAGTGTGCGCCATCTATTTGGCACACTAGAGGTTGCGTAAAATGAAAATAACTGTATACTCACTGCCCGACTGCCCTAAATGTGAAAAGCTCAAAGATTTCTTGAAGTCGCAGCAGATTGAATTTGAGGCAGACTGGTTTGATACGGAGAACCAGACAGATTTTGTAATGATGAATATGTTCGGAAACCCACCGATCCTGACTCTTGGGGAAAAGGAGTCGGTGAAGCCCTCTGAGGAGTTATTTGAGGGAGACAAGTTAGTCGAAGCGAGAGTGTTGGAGATGTTAAAACTTGGCTAAGCATAGAGACCTACAACAGTATCAGAGAAGAATAGACGAGTTCTATACAGAGAGTCTATTCATGGGAATGCCCATGGTCCACACGACGGATGGATACCTAATACCATGGGACAGGAGCCGCATAGTAGAGATGCTGGCAAAGGAGACCCAGCTTGCGGAGACGATGTTTGATATCCCAGCCATCAGCGAGTTGACGGCGGAGAAGATCGCAGACGAGGTAGAAAGAAGATTCAGACTCACACGGCCAAGATTCGTCTCAGGCCCTATGATTAGAGAGGTTACAAACAATCTCCTACTTGAATGGAGTCAAGAGGTGCCTGAATTCGGAATCTACAGAAACCTCCTCACAAGGGTCGGCGTACCAATATACGATGCCTACCAGATCGACATAGGCAGTGGCTTTGAGAACAAGGAAAACGCAAATCTACAGCCTAACCCCGAGACGATTCACAAGAAGAAAGCAGACAGGCTCAGTAAAGAACAGTACCTCCTGTTGATGGACCCTAAGCTGGCTTCGGCTCATACAAAGGGAGATATCCACATCCACACATTGGAGTACTTTGGAACACGACCATTCTGCCAAGACTGGGACCTCAGATACTTCCTCTACTATGGACTAGTGCCCGATGGTCAGGGATTCAGGAGCAGCGTCGCGGGGCCAGCTAAACAGCCTGAGGTAGCCATTCTTCACAGCGTTAAGGTACTGGCCGCAGGTCAGACCAACTTCAGCGGCGGACAGGGCTTCATGTATTACACGTTGTTCCTCGCCCCGTTCCTACGGGGCTTATCCTACGAGAAGGTGAAGCAGCTAGCCCAGATGATGTTCTATGAGCTAACCCAGACGTATGTTACTCGTGGCGGTCAACTGGTCTTCAGCAACATTCAGCTACCCATGGGTGTACCAGACATCTGGAAGAACGTACCAGCTGTAAAAAAGGGTCAGGTAGGCCCAGAGACCTATGGGGACTATGAAGACGAGGTTCAGATGTTCTTCAGGGCTATCAATGAGGTTGCCCTTGAGGGTGACTATTGGGGCAAGCCATTCAACTTCCCCAAGAACGAGAACTATGTCTCACCAGAGTTCTTCAAACCCGAATACGATGACCTCTGGCTACTGGTCCACGAAGCAGTAAGCAAATTTGGATCACCCTATTTCGATAACATGCTACCAGCCTACCGTGGCTATGGTAACGGCATCAGTTGCTACCAATGCTGTGCATACCAGTTCTCCAACACACCCGAAACAGATGAACACTTCAACGAGAAGCTCTGGTTTCAGGACGGCATGCATTTCAGCATGGGGGGCTGGCAAGTAGTAAGCCTCAACATGCCCAGAATGGCATACCAAGCCAACGGCGACTATGATAAACTGTTAGCCCTAGCCAAGGAAAACATGAGACTATCAATGGGGGTATTCCAGGCAAAGCGCAGATGGATGGATAAGGCTCTTGGAAACAACATGGTACCATTCGCAACCCAGACACCAAGGGACCCTAGAACAGGAAAGAAGGGACCACCTGCGGTAGACTTCAGTGAGTTGGTTAACGTCATAGGCGTTGTAGGGGTCAATGAGATGGTACAGTACTTCACTGGAAGCCAGCTACATGAGTCAGATGACGCCATAAGACTGGCAGTAAGACTCTTGCTAGATATGGAAAAGTTCAGGAAAGGTCTTGAGATTAGGAGTGGCTCGAAAGTGATGTTGGCTAGAACTCCTGCAGAGTCGACGGCCCAGACCTTTGCGGTCGCAGATCTGGTCAGCCCAGAGTATAAGCAGATGGCGCGCCAGATGGTTAAGGGAGACACCACTACTATCAACAGTCTCGTGAAGAGGCGTGATGCACCGGTTTACTATAGCAACGGCACGCATGCGTTTGTGGGGGCAAAGATCCCGTTGGGTAAGAAAATAGACATAGAGCACAAGTTCTTCCCAATCCTGAGTGGGGGAAACATCTTCCACGCGTGGATAGGGGAGAGCAGCAGCGACCCGGAGGCATTATACAAGCTAACCCAGCGTATCTGTCGCAACAGTCAGATCGGTTACTTCTGCTACACCAAGGATCTGACGGTTTGCAGTAACTGTCAGAGCACTGTAGCTGGAATGCTTAATGCGTGCCCAACCTGTGGAAGCACCAATGTGCGCCACTGGAGCAGGATCACCGGGTACTATACAGATGTAACCGGGTGGAACGAGGGCAAGCGCCAAGAGCTAATGGATAGATACAGGGTAACTGTATAACCATCCCAATTTTTATCTCAGTACCTTGTTTTTCATTTGCATGAATTGTACAATTATCGGTACCGTTAAGTCGCCTGTTACTGAGCCCGTGGATATGAACTGGGGTGAGGTGATATCAGAGATCGTGCTGGAACCCGAATATGCGCCAGGGTTACTTGGATTAGAAGGATTCAGCCACCTCATGGTTCTCACTTTCCTGCACGAAGCCGAGTATAACTCCGAGAAACACCTCAGACGCCACCCTCAGGAGAGACAGGACATACCCTTGGTGGGTATATTCGCTCAAAGAGCGAGGCACAGACCGAACAGGATAGGGGTAACATCTGTAGAGATCGTTGAGGTAACGGATAAAAGCGTCAAGGTGAGGGCTCTGGACGCCATCGACGGCACACCTGTGATAGACATCAAGCCATATGTACCTGTTTATGACAGGAAGGACGCCACCATCCCGGAGTGGATGGAGACTATGATGAAGGGATACTTCTAACCTCATCTTTCAATTCTTACACAGGAAACTGTTAAGCACCGGTAGCATGTTCTTCAAACTATGTCAATAATTGGGAAACCAGTCGAGGAGATTCAGACACCTGCACTACTCCTTGACCTAGACAAAATCCAGTGGAACATCGACAAGATGTTCAAATTCGCGCGAGAAGCAAAAGTAAACGTCAGACCCCACTCAAAGACATTCAAAGCAGCGGCTATCTGCAATAAGTTAATCGAGGCAGGGGCATGCGGAGTTATGACACAGAAGCTGAGCGAAGCAGAAGTACTGCTAAACAGTGGCATCCTCTATGGGGATAAGAATATTCTAATCAGTCAGGAGATCTCTGACCCAGAGAAACTGGAGCGACTGGTAGGTATGACGGTCGCTATGGGTGAGGGAAAGGTGATCACTAGTCTTGATAATCTGCAGGAAGCCGAGATGATCAGCAGGATCGCTGAGAGGTGGGGCGTCAAGCAGGATGTCTTGATTGAGGTTACTCATGGAAGATGCGGTGTGAGTCCGGGGGAGGACGCTGTAAGGATGGCGAAGAGGATCGTCAAACTTCCGGGTCTAAACTTTAGAGGCATCTATGGCTACGAAAACCCTGTGCCTAGGGAGGTCGCTCTTGAGAGGAATAAACAGACTGTTGCTACAGCCAACGCCATCAGGGCAGCTGGCATAGAAGTAGAAATAGTATCGGCGGGGAGCACCGCAACATATCAGGTAACAGGCACCTATCAGGGAATCACAGAGATCGAGCCAGGTAGCTTCGTTTTCGGCGCAGGAAAAGAGGGCAGCGGGTATGGATGGGAGACTATCAATGATGTCTATTTCAAGAACAGCTTAACAGTGCTTACACAGGTCATCAGTGATAACTTTGAGAACCGGGTCGTAACTGATGCCGGAGCCAAGGTTATGTCCGGTGGTCATGAAGGTGTTGAACCTGTTGTGCTGGTTCAGGCTGATGGGGAGTATTTGGAGTTTGAACGCGTTGGCCTAAGCGAGGAGCATGGAACCATCTACTTCAAAGAGGGAGATCCTAACAGGAAGAAACTAAGATGGGGTCAGAAACTAGAGTTTACACCTAACCACTGCTGCACCACGGTGAATC
This sequence comes from uncultured Candidatus Bathyarchaeia archaeon, assembly GCA_964447425.1. Taxonomy (GTDB): domain Archaea; phylum Thermoproteota; class Bathyarchaeia; order TCS64; family TCS64; genus RBG-16-57-9. Next base: position 7,908 of record CAYUTB010000026.1, on the reverse strand, counting down.
AGCACGATGAGATCGTAGTGGTAAAAGATGGGGTAGTTTGCTCTGTTTGGCCCATAACCGCGCGTGGACGCTACCAATAACCCTTTTTTCATTCAAAAATATTTTAAATGTCAACTGACAGAGGTTTACCTGAGCAGAGTTGACTTTTCGCGTCGGATACTTAACGCCCAGAGAAGGGGGCATCTGGGATCTAAGAAGAAGGAACCACTCTCAATCAGACATTGGACGAAAACTCAGCGTAAGCAGACAAGCGGTTCACAAAGCCTACCAGATCATAGATCAAAAAGTTGAGCAAGCCTTCAGGGAGGCAGCTGATACTAACCACCTTGAAGTAAAGACGATTAACCTAGTTGAGGGGGTGATGATAGCGCATAGCCCCGCTCATGATATCCCTGTAGTTGTTAGCCTGAGCCAGACAAACGGGTTGAAAGTATGGTATCTTTACGAGGGCAACTGTGACACATGCCACTTGGAATCATCATGCCGAAGCACGTTGGAGGCGGAGGCAATAGAAAGAGGCATACAATTACACGCATCAGATCAATGGATTCCACCCACTCAACTCGCAGGCGAGATATTTGGGAGATATCAAGATGATTGAGAATGCGTGTCCATATGCTCCCGGTGAATTAAAACCTGAATCCATGCCGGGTCCAGCTAATAATAGGGGAGTTCTACGAAGGCTTCGGAACGGAAAAGCGATCGCGCTACTGTTTAGCATCTTCGCTCTGACTCTGCTATACCGTTATAGTTATCCTTCTCTGAACTGGGGTGGAAGTCCCGTACTGTTTCAGGACTGGTACATCGTCAAAATGAGCATTTACACATACCTGATAAGTATGATAACCTACTATTTCCGAGAATATCGAAACAAAAATAGGGATTAATCGATTCGAAAACCTCTAAAATCGCCAATATTATGTGAATCTGTGAAGTATACAAAGGTACCAGGAGCGTTTAACAAACACAAGGTTATCGTGTACTCATTAACAACATGTCGTCACTGTATAAACGCCAAGAATTATCTAAAAGAGAAAAACATCGCATTCAAATACATTAACTCGGATGAGGTGCCCAGATATGAAAAAAGAGAGATCTCACCGTTCTTACGAAAACATGATCTGCCTTTTGCTTTTCCCGTCATAGTGATAGATGACTCTGTGTTATTGGGGTTTGACGAGAAAGAGATCGAGGCACAGCTGAATGCTTGAACCTAAACAATATATCACATCGATACTCTGATCCACCCCATGACAGTGCTGGAGATAGCCACCAAACGAAAAACATCGCGGATATTCAGACATGACCCACCAAACGAAGACGATATCAACTACATATTAGAGACAGCGAGACAGGCTCCCAGTGGAAGTAACTCGCAGCCATGGAGATTCATAATCGTCTCAGACCCGGATCAAAAACAGAGGATAAGAGAGGCTGCTGAGAAGGGAGAGAAAGGGTTCTATGAGTCGATTAGTTCCGAGAAGAAGAAATGGTATGATGAGAAGGGTTTGAGTCCATCGAAGCCATTGCTGACTCAGGCACCGGTACTCATAGTTGTTCTTGGGGATGCCACCGCTCCTAACTATAAGCCAAGTGTCTGGGTGAGTATCTCATACGCTATACTAGCCGCGGAGGAGAGGGGCTTGTCCACGGTCACATATACTCCATCGAATCCGAAGCTGGTAAGTGTAGCAGTTGCTGCGCCTGAGGATTTCTTGGTTGAATCAATTCTACCAATAGGCTACTCCAATGACTCCAAGGAAAAAGAGTTTAGAAAACCATTGTCCGAGTTGTCTTTCAGGGATATGTGGGGAGTCAAACTCAGTTAGATTTATTATGGCTTGTATTGATTCGAGGCTATGGACCCACTCTGGCTTGGATTCACAGCAATACTATCAACCATTCTCGGATATTTGATACTTCAATACTTAACAGTACATCCACTGCAAATGGCGAGAACAGGATTCCAGACAGGGGGAATCCTGACGCTGCTTGGCGTGAACCTTTTCATATCAAAAGAGAATCTATTGCTGAATATCGCAGTAGCCATAGTATTCGCCTTAGGAAGCTACCTCATCACAACCCGGAGATTTCTAAACCAAGAGGATAAACGACAGATTCCAGAGATCACTCGCTCACCTGAAGATCCTGGCCTTGGGCATACCGCAGTCGTGTATTTTACTCACGGGGAACCCGAGACATTCAACCCGATAGGGTGGATTAACCAGTTCAAGGAGTTTGATGAACAAGGTATCAAATTCATACCATTCCAATTCAGACCATTTTTCATCCAAGCCCTGAGAAGATCATACTTGAGAGTAGGGAAGAGCAACCACAGAGGAACCCATCAAGAGATGTTAAAAAACCTCGAAAGAGCCTATCGACAACAAGGCGATAACAAGACCAGATTCTACATAAGTTTCCTCGACGATGACCCCAGACCAGACGCCGCTGCAATACAGGCACTCAACGATGGCGCTAGCAGGATAATCGTCAGCGAGGTTTTCCTGAGCATCAGCAATCATACGGGGGAGGGAGAGGAGCTGATAAACGAGCTTGATATCCCTGAAAAATATGGCGTACAAGTTGATTATACTGGTCCCCTCTGGGACTCGGATAAATTAAAGTCCATGTTTATTGAGAGGGCGAGTAGAAACTTGGGCGAATTCACAAAGGAGGAAACAGGTGTTCTGCTTGTTGGCCATGGACAGCCCGATGAATGGGATAGGGAGTGGCCGACAGAGACAGAGCATGAGATCGGCTTCAGACAGGATATCCTCAAGTTGTTAGCAGATGATGGCTACAGACTTGAGCACCTGAGTTTAGCCTGGATGGAGTTCAAGTCACCGAAACCAGCGAAAAAGATCGAGGAATTCGTAAGCAATGGTGTAAGGCAGATTCTCTACTTCTCCGCAGCGATTAGCGCCGATGCTATTCATAGCCAGTATGATGTTCCTGAGCTTATTCATGAGGCGAAAATACCGGAAGAGATAGTGCTGAAGAACCTCGGTGCTTGGAACAACGATCCTATTGTGATTCTGGCGATTAAGGAAAAGATTGACAGGGTTTTTGAGAAACCTTTTTAAATCAATATCACATCCGATATCGAAATCGATATCTTATTCGATATTGGAGCGAAACTAGTTGAAAGAATACCCAGAGCATAAATGTCGACGCATAGGAGTCCCAAGAGGAATGCTACGGCACATCACCCTGATAATGCTCAAAGAAAAACCCATGTCGGGAAGCGAGATCGCTGAAGAAATCGAGTCCTACATGGATTGGAGACCCAGTCCAGGAAGCATATATCCACTGCTAAACAACCTGCAGGAAGAAGACCTAATCAAACCAAATGAAGCCAGTGACCCCACCCTAAAACGTTTCTCGTTATCAGAAAAAGGACGCAGCGAACTTGGTGCTCATCGCCACCATGATCAAGAGATTAGGAACAGGAGTAAGAACATCAGGAAACTCTACTGGAGGCTCCTTAGGGGTATGCCGGAAGGAGTCTATGAAAGCTATATTGCGCTCCAAGACCAGATCGAGGAAACTTATGGCAAGTTAACCGACCTAGAACGATTCAAGGCAATCCTCGATGACACAACAAATGAACTGAAGAAACTGGAAAAGAAAGACAATGAATGATTTAAGACGCATTTCAAAATATGCAAAACCCTACGGAAAGGAGATTTTCTTATCGATACTTCTCCTCGGCTTGGTAGTAGTAGCGGAACTAAGCATACCTAGACTGATACAGGTGATCATTGATGAGGGCGTAGCCAACCACGATATGGATAAGATATTGTCAACGAGTCTTCTCATGATAGGCGCTAGCATTCTGAGCGCTATTTTCATGGTTGGGAACACCGTGTATGCGGTTCGCGCCGCGAGATACGTTGAGGCTGATATCAGGGAAGACTTATTCAAAAAGATCCAGACATTCAGTTTCGGTAACCTCGACGACTTCACGACAGGTCAATTGCTCACAAGGTTAACGAGTGACTTGAGTCAGGTTCAGATGTTCCTATTGATGATGCTCAGGATGTTTACAAGGGCACCCCTGATGTTCATCGGCAGCATCAGCATCATGATTCTCACCAACTTTGAGTTATCCAAGTTCATGTTCGTACTTATCCCGTTAACAACGGTGATGGTGGCACTCTTCATTGGAAAGGTTCAGCCTTTCTTCGCGAAGGTACAGGAGAGACTGGAGTACTTGAATCAGGTTATGCAGGAGAATCTAACAGGCATCAGGGTAGTCAAAGCATTTGTGAGACATGACTTCGAGAACAAGAGATTTGAAGATGCGAACGAGCAACTGTACGAGACTCAGCTGACATTTACACAGCTATTGAGCGTCTTCTTCCCCATGATCATGGTCGTCATGAATATGGGAACAGTCGCCATAATCTACTATGGTGGACTGCAGGTGTTCGCAGGGACTACAAGCGTTGGCACAATTATGGCTTTCATAAATTACGTGTTCAGCACCATGTTCCCAGTGATGATGCTGGCAATGATGGCGGGACAGATCAGCTCAGCCAGTGCTTCCTCGGAGAGGATAATGCAGGTACTGGACTCTGAACCGGATGTACAGAACAGAACAGAATCGATAAAAATTACAGAAACAAAAGGCAAAGTAGCCTTCAAGGATGTCGAGTTTAGCTATATGGATGATGGAGGAGACCCAGTTCTCACAAACATCAACTTCACAGCTGAGCCCGGTCAAAGCGTGGCTATTCTGGGCTCTACGGGTTCAGGAAAATCCAGTCTAATCAACCTGATACCTAGATTCTATGATGTGAACAAAGGTCAGGTGACTATTGATGGAGTTGATGTAAGAGACATCGATATGAATAGTCTACGAGGAAAAATAGGCATCAGTCTGCAAGATGTCATCTTATTCAGCGGAACCATCAGAGAAAACATCAGATATGGTAAACCAGACGCAACAGAAGAAGAAGTAATAATCGCCTCAAAAGCAGCTCAAGCACATGACTTCATAATGGGGTTCCCCGATGGATATGATACTCTGGTAGGGGAAAGAGGTACAAACCTGAGCGGCGGACAGAAACAGCGTCTCGCGATAGCCAGAGCCCTATTGATTAAGCCCAAGATTCTGATACTAGATGACAGCACAAGCGCTGTAGACATTGAAACCGAGATTAAAATCGAAAAGGCATTAGATGAACTGCTAAAAGACACAACGAGCTTTGTCATCGCTCAACGAATAAGCACTGTTCTAAACGCCGACAAGATTCTGGTGCTCGACGAAGGAAAAATCGTGGCAGAGGGAACGCACAGCCAACTCATGGATACCAGCCCAATATACAGGGAAATATATGACAGCCAACTCGGCGACGGAGGTGCCACTCAATGAGCAGACAAAATGGGTCAAATGGGAAAGAAGGACAACCACAGGCACCAAGTATACGCCACGGTGGACCCGGAGCCATGGGTGCGATAGAAAAACCCAAGGACGCAAAGGGAACACTCCTACGACTGTTAAGCTACTTAGGTGAATACAGGCTACTATTAGTAATAGTTACAGTCCTAACGATAGGAAGCACGCTACTGAACCTAGCGGGACCATACCTGCAGGGTGTCGCTATTGATCAGTTCATAATCGGAGGCGACAGAGCGGGCTTGCTAAGGATAGTTCTACTCATCGCCGGAACCTATATTGCCGGAGCCCTAGCGTCCATGGGAGCAGGCTATGTAATGGCAACAATCAGTCAAAGGAGTCTCAAAAAGCTCAGGAAGGAACTCTTTGAGCACATGGAGACACTGAGTCTAAGCTTCTTTGACTCACACCCAGCAGGAGACCTAATGAGCAGACTCACAAACGATGTTGACGCCATCGGCACAGCCATCTCAAGCAATGTCACTCAACTCATCAGCAGCATAGTAACGCTGGTGGGAATACTGGTGATCATGTTCGCCCTAAACGTAAAGCTAACACTAGCAAGCCTCATAGTATTCCCAATAATGGTGATTATGACAGCATTGATCGGTGGAAGAACCCGAGAAAGCTTTAGAGGACTCCAGATGAACCTCGGGCTCCTCAACAGCACGATGCAGGAAACCATCACTGGGCAAAGAGTGGTAATCGCCTTCGACCAACAAGAGTCAGTTAACAGAAAATTCACCACGATGAACAAAAACGTCAGAGACCTGGGAATCAAGGCTATGACATACGCTATGCTCATCCCGCCACTGGTAGGAATACTTAGCAACGCAAACATCGCGATAGTAGCAGGCGTAGGCAGCTATATGGTGATAAAGGGAATGGTCACAATAGGCGTCATCTCTGCCTTCATCACCTATAGTAGGAGATTCGCAGACCCGCTGAGACAATTCGCAAACCTCTACAACAATATACTCTCAGCTCTCGCGGGAGCCGAACGCATATTTGAGATACAAGACACAGAGAATGAGATAACAGACACAGAAAACTCCATCTCGGTAAATGACTTGGAGGGAGAAGTAGTCTTCGATAGAGTAGATTTTGGTTATCTCCCTAACCAGCAGGTACTCAAAGACATCACACTAAAGGCGGAACCCGGACAGATGATAGCACTCGTAGGACCCACAGGAGCGGGAAAGACGACAATGGTCAATGTGCTCACGAGGTTCTACGACATACATGATGGCAGCATCACCATAGATGGCATGAACATCAAGGAGATCAAGAAAGATGATCTGCGCAGACAACTGGGCATCGTTCTTCAAGACGTCTTCCTATTCAGCGGTACGGTGATGGAAAACATCAGGTATGGAAACTTGGAAGCAACAGATGAGGACTGCATAGCAGCGGCTAAACTGGCAAATGCTGATGGCTTCGTAAGGAGGCTCCCCCAAGGATATAACACGAACCTCAGTGAGAGAGCAACCAACTTGAGCCAAGGGCAGCGGCAGCTACTAAGCATCGCGCGAGCCATAGTGGCTGACCCAGCTATACTGATACTGGATGAGGCTACTAGCAGCGTAGATACGAGAACCGAGATCCAGATCCAGCAGGCTCTGCTAAACCTCATGAAGGGAAGGACAAGTTTCGTTATCGCTCACAGGTTGAGCACTATCAGAAACGCTGACATGGTACTTGTGATAAATGGTGGCGAGATTATCGAGCGCGGAACCCACACAGAGCTACTGGAGAAGAAGGGGTTCTACTATAACCTCTACATGAGTCAGTTCAAGGGTACTCGGGATGATGTGGATTTTGAATACATCAAGCCTGTTGAGCGCCTAGAGCCAATCCAACCCAGCGGTATGATGCCTAGAATGGGCATGGGGCATGGAATGGGAGGCATGCCATCACCTGCAGCGATGAAGGAGAGAATCACGGAGATAATCAACATCTTCAGGGCTAATGGAGCCATCTCCCCCGAGACAGCCAAAACCTCGGATGAGCTAGGTTTACCGCCTCAGTTCAGCATGATGATGCAGATGAGACTTGGACAACTAGGAGTAATCGTTGAGCAAAACGGTAGATACTATCTAGTTGAGGAAAAAGTAAACCAGATTTAGGGAAAACTTTCTCCCCCCTTTTTTAGGACTCTTACGCATTCAGCGTAGCCGTTGCATCTAAACCATAAATTTCTCGCCCTTCGTGAGCTTCTCATTAAACTTGTTAAACCTACAGCCACCTTTGGCCTCGATTATTTAGGGAAATGGATCGGCTAGTTTACCTTAAAACATGATAGGACATGATTCATACCATGAAAGACATAGAGGGAATGATCACATTCACCTATTACAGAGACATTGAGAGGGCAGCCAAGTTCTATAGAGACACACTGGGTTTTGAAGAAGTGATGAACAGGGACTGGGTTAAGATATTCAAAGTGGGAGCAGACAGCCACATTGGGTTAGTTAACGCCGAGAAAGGATACCTGAAGCCCCAAG
>CAYUTB010000025.1:17977-21603 GCA_964447425.1 uncultured Candidatus Bathyarchaeia archaeon | reverse complement strand
TTACCGTAATCAAATCCCGGTACCTGTTTTCCATCCCGTTCCCCCATCAGCACCCAGTCAGGATGCTGCTGTTTGAGTTCAAACGCCTCCTCCACGGTTGCAACAGGGTAAACACGCTCAGCCCCATTAGCCATAACATAAGCATCAGTGGTAAAAGCCCTGAAGACATCAATAACCACTGCCAAACCAGTAGCCTGTTTGGATCCATCGACCAGACTGAGACGTTTAATCCTCAAAGGTATCAGATATGAGAAGACTAGCTATCTAATAACCGCTACGCGAGGGTTCTGATCTCGTTTATCTGTTGCTTGAAGTCAACAGGGTTCCCGGATCCCAACTTGAATAACATATCCTTGATTCTGCTGGTAGCATCGGCTTCGCCGATGTTTTCCTGTGTCCTCAGTACATTCCACGCCCACTCAAGAGCCTCGAAAGCTCCTATCTCGTATGTTGACATGTGTTATCAAACAGAAACCCGGGATTTTGAGTTAAAAGGCGTACGCACAGAAAAACACTAGGGGGAGGTGAGTGAAAATGGGTCATGGCACCCGTTTTTCTCTCATAACCTCTAAATGTCTCATTGCCCTAGGGTTCTGTTGCGTGGTATAGGATGCTAGACATCAAACTCATCAGAGAAAGCCCAGAAACAGTAAGGGCAAACCTAGCCAGAAGACACGACCCAGAGAAGCTAGAGCTCCTAGACCATGTGATAGCCACAGACATACATTGGCGTGAGCTCATAGCGGGGGTCAACGATTTACGTCGAAGGAGGAACGAGATATCCTCTGAGATTGGGCGTGTCATAAAGAGCGGTGGAGACGCCTCATCCCTCAAGGAAGAGGCGGCGAGTATACCCTCTCGGCTCAAAGAGCTAGAGTCAGAGATGATTACATCAGAGGAAAGCCTAAAGAGTGGATTGATGCGGCTCCCAAACATACTTCATGATACAGTTCCCTTCGGCAAGGACGACCACGATAACGTCGAGATCAAACGATGGGGCAAGGCGCCGGCATTCAGCTTTGAGCCCAAGAGCCACGCAGAGATAACGGAAGCCCTGGGTATAGCTGATTTTGAGCGAGCCACCAAGACAGCTGGTGCTGGTTTCTATTATCTGCGAAACGAGTTCGCTTTATTGGACCACGCGATTCAGCGTTATGCCATCGATTTCCTACTGAAGAGAGGATATGCGCTCATCGAGCCACCGTACATGCTCAGGAGGTCAGCCTATGAGGCTGTAACAGATCTATCTGACTTCGAGTCGGTGATGTACAAGATCGAGGACGAGGACCTGTACCTTATAGCTACCAGCGAGCACAGCGTAGGATCCATGCTCATGGATGAGACAGTGCTAGCCGAGAATCTTCCCATCAAGGTCTGCGGCATCAGCCCATGCTTCAGGCGTGAGATAGGGCAACACGGCAGATACACCAAGGGAATATTCAGGGTACACCAGTTCCACAAGATAGAGCAGTTCATCTTCAGCACCCCCGAACAGAGCTGGATGCTCCACGAGGAGCTTCAACGGAACAGCGAGATGCTCTACGAGGGTCTCGGATTGCACTACCGTGTGGTGAACGTCTGTACGGGTGATATGGGGAGCATAGCGGCCAAGAAGTATGATATCGAGTGCTGGATGGCTGACGGCGAGTTCCGTGAGACCGGCTCCAACAGCAACTGCACCGACTATCAGGCACGCAGGCTCAACGTCAAGTACAGACTCAAGGAAGGAGCAGCCCCCGAGGGATTCGTCCACACACTGAACAACACTGCCATAGCTACGAGCAGAACCATGATCGCGGTCATCGAGCAGTACCAGCAAGAGGACGGCACCATCAGGGTTCCCGAGGCTTTGAAGCCTTACATGAATGGGATGGACATCATCGACGGCTCCCTAAACAAGCTACACTTCTAATTTTCTTCAACTATTACTTTCATGCAACCATTTCACTTATAAAACAGCACACAACTTACTACGGCATCGACTTCGTGTGTGTGGAAGCGGATGAAACAAGGACAAAATAATATCTGCTACGGGTTCTTCTCGACTCTAGCGAACCCGACTAGGCTTGCGATTTTAGAGCAACTTCAGAGTGGACCGCTGAATGTCAGTAGGCTCGCTGATTTACTTGAGCAAGAGCAGAGTATGATAAGCCATAATCTAAAGCTTTTAGAGCGCTGTCACTTTATCTCGTCGTCTAGGACGGGAAAGGAGAAGTATGTCTCCTTGAACTTGGATGTGATAGATCCTCTTTTTGAATTGGTGGAGAACCACGCTAAAAGATACTGTAAAGATGGGGAGGATTGCTTCTTCAAGGTCTAGAAAATATTTGTTCTATTTTTGGAAACACGAAACCCTTTTTAACTTCATGATACATTCTTCATATGAAGAATGCTTCATGATGTGATTGGATGAAACAAGGAGTAACCGACATATGCTATGGGTTCTTCTCAACCCTAGCCAACCCAACGAGACTGGCAATAATTGAACTACTCTACGAAAAACCAATGAGCGTAACCGAGCTCGTAGATGAACTAAAACAAGAACAGAGCATGGTAAGCCATAACCTGAGACCACTGACACGCTGTAAATTCGTAACAAGAAAGAGAGATGGAAAAAACAACGTCTACCACCTCAACCACGAGACAATGGACCCAATTCTGCATGCAGTTGAGAACCACGCCGAGAAATTCTGCGGAAACGGGGCAAACTGTGCAATAAAAAATGAGGTATCCTAAGGAGAATACAAAATGTTTTGTTATCAATGTGAGCAAACAGCCGGTGGAACCGGCTGCACCAAATTCGGAGTCTGTGGCAAGAATCCAGAAGTGGCTGCTCTCCAAGACTTATTGATCTATGCCCTAAAAGGCTTGTCTCATGTAGTCGTGGAGGGAAAACGGCATGGCGTGGTTGATAGAAGCAGCGACCGCTTTGTGGCGGAGGCTGCCTTCAGTACATTAACCAATGTAAACTTCGATCCAGAACGGTTCCCGGAGCTAATCTATAAGGCTGTGGAGTACAGGGAGGATCTGAAGAAAAAGATCAAAGAAGCCGGTGGCCCAGTGGGATATGATTCACGTGCAGCTAATTACATTCCAAAAGAATCAATCGATGAACTGGTGAAACAGGGAGCCGAGGTAGGCGTCATGTCAGACCTCGATTTGGACCCAGACATCCGGAGCCTACAGGAGATACTAACCTATGGAATCAAGGGTGTTGCAGCTTATGCGGATCACGCTGCTATTCTAGGTTATGAGGACCCGAAGGTCTATGATTTCATCTATGAGGGTTTTAACGCAGTTCTGAATTCAACTTCTTCTCTGGATGAGATGGTTGGGCTTGTGCTAAAATGTGGTGAAATAAACCTCCGAGCGATGGAGCTACTGGACGCAGGAAACACGGGTCACTATGGTCACCCGGTGCCGACAAAGGTGCCGTTGGGAGCCAAGAAAGGCAAGGCGATCTTGGTGTCAGGTCATGATCTCAGAGACCTTGAGTTGCTATTGAAACAGACCGAGGGTAAGGGCATCAACATCTATACGCATGGTGAGATGCTTCCAACCCACGGCTACCCTGAGCTCAAGAAGTATCCTCACTTCTATGGGCACTATGGGACCGCTTGGCAGAA
>CAYUTB010000025.1:0-17877 GCA_964447425.1 uncultured Candidatus Bathyarchaeia archaeon | reverse complement strand
GGTTCTTCGATAAGGACTTGGGTGATATAGGTGGAATCCCGCGTCTACTGGACATTGGGCAATGCAATGATGCCTACAGCGCCATACAGATCGCTGTGGCTCTCGCAGACGCCTTCGAGGTGGGTGTGAATGATCTACCTCTCAGCATGATACTGAGCTGGTACGAGCAGAAAGCGGTCTCAATACTCTTGACCTTGCTCTACTTGGGCATCAAGGACATCAGGCTGGGTCCGAGCCTTCCCGCCTTCATAACCCCCAATGTGCTGAATGTGCTGGTTGAGAACTTTAACATCATGCCCATCAGTACCCCAGATGAGGATCTGAAGGCAATACTGGGGTAAACCCCCATCTTTATGGTGAATCTTATGGAGATAACAAGAGTATCTGAGACTGAGCCCGGAAAGAACCCGCACGGAGTCGAGACCAAGAGGCTCTATGACCACGAGAACGCGTTAGCCGTGCACATCATGCTTAAGCCCGGTGAGAGGCTGAGGCGCCACATTACGCCAGTTGATGTGATGTTCTATGTGCTTGAGGGTGAAGGCGTGGTTGAAGTAGGCGACGAGAAACAGACCGTCACAAAGGATACAGCGATTCATAGCTCAGCTAAGGTGGTTCACTGCTGGTATAACGAGTCAGATAAACCGCTCCGAGTATTGGTTCTTAAGACGCCGCGTCCCAAGGATCAGACAATACTACTTTAGGTGACTTTTATGAGCTTGATAAGGAGACCCAGCGAAGCCTTCTGTCCCGGTATCCAGGACTTTGTGAGACCCCGTGTTGATTATGAGGTCTGCGAGACTTGTGGTGGCAGGGTTGAGGTCTGGAGCGACGAGGATCGGGGCGAATGTCTCGACTGTGGCGCCAAGTGGGAGAAGAAAGAGAAAACCCCCAGCTGCTTAGAGTACTGTGATTACGCTGATCGCTGCAAGGGCATCATAATGTCCAAGAAGCGTTAGATCGTCTTTTCTTAAACGCGAAACGCCAAAACAACTTGATCTCAACCTGTTGCATAGGTTTTCTTTCTCCAACCTCATTCAAGCCGGCTCCTGTTTCCCCACATTATAGCCCAAGACCTAGTTCAGCATCTTGAGGCTGTGACCGATAACAGGGAATACGAAAAGTACTCAAAGGACAAGCCCCAGTAAAGCTAGGCATGGAAATCGATAAACGTGCGGTGCTAGTCACCGTCAGCCTCAGCAGTTTCCTAACTCCCTTCAGTGGAAGCAGCTTCAACATAGCCCTTCCCAGCATAGCTGCCGAGTATGCACTGGACGCGATATCGATGAGCTGGGCGAGCTTAGCCTACTTGCTCGCATCAGCCATGTTCTTGATCCCATTCGGGCGACTAGCGGATATGTATGGAAGAAAACGTGTTTTCCTCTACGGGATAATTGTCTTCACAGCATCATCGGCGCTGCTTGGGATATACCCATCATCATCCACACTCGTACTATTCAGGGCACTACAAGGCATCGGCTCCTCCATGATATTCGGAACCAGCCTCGCCATACTAGTCTCAGTCAGCACCCCACAGGAAAGGGGAACAATGCTAGGAACATCAATAGCAGCGGTCTATATCGGTCTCAGCGCTGGTCCATACATCGGAGGCTTTCTCACCAAGAACTTTGGCTGGAGAAGCATATTCCTCGCAAACGTCGTCATCGGTTTGATGGTCTTGGTTCTAATATTGACGAAACTCAAAGCCGAGTGGAGAATAAACAGCGGCGAGAAATTCGATATCATCGGCTCGGCCGCGTTTAGCTTCATGCTGCTTGCCTTGATGTATGGGATGTCCAAACTTCCTACGAGGGCAGCGTTCCTACCCATCGCCATCGGTGTAGCCCTGATAGCTGTTTTCGTCATTATAGAGGGGCGGGTGGATAACCCTGTCCTCGATCTGAGCATCTTCAGGTCCAATGGAGCATATACGATGTTTAACATTGCGGCTCTGATTAACTTCAGCGCCACATTCAGCCTCACTTTCCTCCTAAGCATGTATCTACAGTACCTAAAGGGATTGGACCCCCAGCAAGCTGGGACAATTATGATAGCAGCCCCGATAATACAGGCAATTGTTTCCCCCATCGCGGGCAGACTCAGCGACAGCGTTCAGCCAGCTAAAATAGCGACAATAGGAATGGGAGTCACCGCCTTAGCCCTAGCCCCATTAGCCTTCTTGACCGCAAATACATCGATTGTCTACATAATCTTGTGTCTGCTGGTTCTCGGCGCAGGTTTGGCTTTGTTCAGCAGCCCCAATACAAACGCCATAATGGGGTGTGTAGATAAGAGCCTACTTGGGGTCGCATCATCAACTGTAGGTACGATGCGGCTCACCGGTCAGATGCTCAGTCAGGGCATCGCCATGACGTTAATAGCCATAAATCTCGGCACAGCATCCATCGTACCCGACCTGTACCCTCAGTTGCTCACCAGTATAAGCAGCACATTCACGGTATTTTTCCTCTTATGCATGCTGGGAGCGGGTGCATCCTATTGGGGAAGCAGGATGTCTTCATATAATAATGGAGTCAATGAATAGATATGGAGCCCAAGGGCTTGATGGTCATTACAGACCCTGAGGTAGCGAAGCTCCTCAGCGATGAGCTGAGGCGAAACGTGTTGCACTTGGTTACACATAAGGAGATGAGTGCAGCTGACCTCGTGAAGATACTGGATAAGAACTATAGCAGCATCATGTATCACCTCAGACTCCTTGAAGACGCCGGCTTGGTGCAAAAAGTACGTGAAGAGATAGTTCAGAACAAGATCCAGCCATACTACAGGGCAACAGCCTGGAACTTCCACGTATCCTACTACTTGGACGAGACCATGGCAGGAGACGAGGAGTACCGGGCTTGGCAGGAAGACCTCTTCAATCGCCTCATGAAGGGATTAGCAGCCTATAATCTGGATATCCCAGAAGAAAAGAAACCGAGAGTGAAGGAGCTATTGAAGGTGCTATATCTTCAGCAGAAGAGGGAATTTGAGTCTAGACAGGAGATGCGTGCCCCAGATATTCAGCTTGAGCCACATGTGGGGAAATCCATAGCGCACATACTAGCCAATGTTAGGCTCCTGAAAGACCAGAAGCACCGAGCCGCAGCGGAGGAGCTAGCAAAAATACTGGGTATTTAACCCTGCATAACCCTTATTGACAAGCCTAGTTCTTTTTATTTTAGTTGAAAATTATCCATGCGAGTTGGGAGATGTTGGAGACAAAGATGAGTAAGTGGATGAAGAAATGAGTTATATTGATCCTAAACGAAACGCCTTTTTGGATTCACTAGACCAAGTAATAATTGAGGCGGTTAAGCGAAGACAGTTTGTGACGGGCAAAGAGATCTGGGTTGCAGTCCAGAGAATTATACCCCATTCATCACCGAGTCTAATATACCTCAGAGTTAACCAACTTGTAGCCCTCGGAGTTTTGGGGCGTTTAGAGAAGAACGTGGGTGATGCAGTATTACATCGATACTATTGTTTTCATGATAAACAGGGCTTCAAGATAAGAAGCAACAATTTTACTTCAGAAATTAAAAACTAACTACACTCCTAGATAACGCCAAATAGATGATGTGGTCTTTCTTATCTCATGGAGAACTGGGCTCCCTTCTACCAATTAGACGCATTTACCTCAGAACCATACTATGGAAACCCCGCTGCGATATGCATCATGCCCACCGATCTCGATGAAAAACTGTACCTCTCCATAAGCAGCGAGATGAATCTAAGCGAGACAGCCTTCATGATGAAGACCAAGCCCGGTGTCTATCGGCTCAGATGGTTCACCCCCTTGAGGGAAGTTCCCCTGTGCGGTCACGCGACACTGGCTGCAGCGCATCTGCTGTTCGAGCACCTCCAAGTGGAAGCCAAGCAGCTAAAGTTTGATACAAACGCTGGGCCACTCTGGGCTGAGAATACCCCTGAGGGTGTCTTGATGGATTTCCCATCAAATCCGCCTCATCCTGTTGAGCATTTCCCCCAAGTATTAGCTGCGTTAGGCGTTGAGCAAGCTGTTGATGTCCAGTATAGCCCCGGCAACCAAAAGCTCATGGTGCACCTAGGCTCAGCAGATAAACTAAAGTCACTTACACCAGACTTCAAGGCGCTCCTTGAGGCAGAAAACCCCCTAGGATGGAGGGGCGTAATGATAACCGCCCCCATGTTCAGAGAGTACGACTTCGTCTCAAGGCACTTCGCCCCACTCATGGGTGTGAACGAGGACCCCGTTACAGGGTCCAATCATACCGTGCTGACTCCATACTGGAGCAAGCTGCTGCGGAAAAAACGGATGCACGCACATCAGGCATCCAGGCGCGGTGGATCAATGATCGTCGAGGACAAAGGAGACAGGGTCCACCTGATTGGGCAGAGCGTATTGGTGATTCAAGGCAAGATCAGATACCAAGCATAGGGGGAGGGGGGGGGCAACTCATCCAACCGAAAAAGAGACTCCAAACCGGAAACCAGCCTCAGAACAGCTTCATTTCGATCACGAATAGTGTAAAAAAGTGGTATGGTAAGGGGTTTTTCCCGAGAAAAATGTGTATGGTTACCTGAGCTTGGCCATATTCTTCTCAAGGTCAGCTAGGTCAAGCTTTTTGAGGGTTTCCTTTGTGGGGATTCCTCTCTTGTCCCAGCCCAGTGTCTCGAAGTATGCCTGTAGCTTGGTGTCCACAACCTCTCGGTCTGTGGTCTTTCCCTTGTATGGTCCGCTTGGTAGTGGTTCATAGAACCTCGGCGGGTTATCGTCATCCTTGACTGGCTCCCATTTGAGTTCTGGTCCGCCCATCATGAGCAGTGCTCTCTGCAGCGTCACGATCCTTGGCCCTGTCTCGCCTCTCCAGTTCTGCAGGTTTATGTCAAAACCTGTGATGGCTTTTGCGAAGTCAAAGACTAGACTCTGGGGTACGCCATAGTAGGTGAAGTTGCAGAAGACAGCACTGTCTGTGAAGACAGCTGCGCTCATATCTGTATATCCATCTACTGCCACTGATGTATGGTCTCCGCCTTGTACGCTGGCAGCGTAGCTGATGTCATGTGTGTAGTCTGCGTCGCTTCGTGTACCGTGGGCTCCGATCTCGATTCCCTTGACGTGAACAGCGTACTTTAGAAGGTCTTCTGGTTTCTTGCCCTTCATCTTCGCGATGATGTGAGCTGCCTGATATGTTCCCTCCGCTAAGACATCACCGATCTTTTCACGGACCGCCATCATCCTGAGTATCTTATCAAAGGTCATGGCATCGCCCCATTTGGGGGTGAATCCAAAGTCCTTATCGGTCAAGATACCTCTCTGATGCAGTTCTACCGCGAAAGCCGCTGTGTTCGGTCCATTGATACCGCTGTGTCCAAGCTGATCAACGAGCGCACTCAGATGTATGTTTGCCTCTGGGTCGAAAATCCCAAAGTTGGTTCCACAGTATGCCTGTAGCTCATAGTCTGGCATGTCTGTGATGTCGCCTTTCCATGGACCAGTCTGGATGCAGCTTACCTTCATGCAGTTCGTGGTACAGTTAAAGTCCGCCCACTTCTTCTTGACCCAGAACCTGGTCTCAAACATTGGTCCACCGTAGCTCTTCTCATCGTGCCATTCTTCCTGCCAGTTGCGTACAGGTTCACTGCTGGTCTCAGCTCCGACACTGTACCCAGCGTAGCCTGTTCCGACTCTTCTCATATTGGAACGTGCAATGAGGTGTTCATGGGTTCGTCTCCAGAGTAATTTGGCTGCCTCTGGGGCATCTACCTTTGGTAGGCTACCCCTACCCTTAGCAACCACTGCCTTGATGTTCTTGCTGCCCATGAGACTGCCGTAGCCACCGTATCCGCAAGCGTGACAAAGCTTCGCCATAACCGCCGCGTTTCTGACAAGGTTCTCACCAGCTGGCCCAATATAGATCATACCGGGCTCCTTCCAGAGACCAACATTAGGCTTACGCTTCTTCAGCTCCTCAGTGACTTCCTTATTTAGCTTGATGAGCGTCTTCTCTCCATCCAGTCCCCAAAGGTGGCTCGCGTCTACTAGCTCCGCACCATCATCAGTGATCATAAGGTAGACCGGTTTGTCTGCCTTTCCAGTGAAGGTAACGCCATCATAACCCGCCTGCCTCATCTCATTCGCAAGCTCAGTAGCAGCAGTTGAACCAACAGTTCCCATGCTCGCTGGGCTCTTACCGCTGACACAGATCCTGGTGCCGGGGTAGATGCCCGTCATTGGCCCTGTGAAGACCATGAAGGGGTTCTCAGGCGCCAATGGGTCAAGCTCAGACCACTTGTCTCCTATCTTATCCCATAGAATCTTAGCTGCTAGTCCTCTGCCACCAAAGTACTGCCTAAGCATCTTATCGCTGTATGTGACTTCCTCGATCTTGTTCTTCGTGAGGTCTATGTCTAGCCATTTTCCAGCGTATCCACCGGGTGTCATTCTATTACCTCCTCTCCCTTCTCGCCAAACATCTTCACGGCGAGGTCTTTCGCCGTTTCCACTGGATCTCTACTGTAAAGCTTCCTGTGTATGCTCGGTCCCTCATTAACAATGGTCAAAGCATTATACCCAGCCTCAGTGCATACCTCGACACACTTCGGCTCACCGCCACAGAGGTCACAGATAGTCGCCTTGTTATCCTTAGGATGTAAATATGGTACTGTACCAGGGCATGCCCTGATGCAAGCTCCACAGCTGATACACTTCTCACGGTCAACAATAACCGCCCCTGTACCGGGGTCACTTGATAATGCATCCACTGGGCACGCCTCAATGCAGGGATAGTCTTGACATTGGGCGCATAGATGTGGTACCTCTAAGCCTGGGAAGGGCATGAATACGCGTACCCTGCTTGCCTCGGGCCACATCCAGCCTTCATGGTGTATACTGCATGCTAGCTCGCATCTTCTGCATCCACTGCAAGCGGCGTAGTCTCTTGATATCCAAATCGGTTTACTCAATTGATTCACCAGAATTTCTCAACAGAATAAGCTATTAATTGGTATAAAAATATGTGGAAACCGTAAAAAAACTGCGAATTGTATGTTAAAACATATCGGAATTGGGGGAAATTATAGGCGATACTTCGCCATATACGGTTCAACGTCGGCTAGGTTAAGACGCTCAAGGGTCTCCTTTTTGGGGATACCTCGTTCATCCCAACCAAGTGTATCAAAGTACGCCTGTAGCCTGATATCTACACGTTCTCGGTCCGTGGTCTTTCCCTCATACGGTCCTGTTGGTAGTGGCTCGTAGAATCTTGGCGGGTTATCATCGTCCTTTACTGGTTCCCACATCTCACCCATCAGTAGCAAGGCTTTCTGTAGATTTATGATCCTTGGACCAGTTACACTTCTCCAACTTTTGAGGGTTATTGGGAACCCTGTGATGGCTTTCGCGAAGTCAAAGATCAAGGCTGCGCTTGGTCCTCTTGCCGTGAATGTACAGAACACCGCGCAGTCATAGAAGAGTGCGCCACTCATATCGTTATAGCCGTCTACTGCTACTGAGGTGTGGTCTCCACCTTGTACGCTCGCTGCGTAGCTAATGTCGTGGGTATAGTCTTTATCACTTCGTGTGCCGTGGGCTCCAATCTCGATGCCTTTCACATGGACAGCGTACTTGAGGAGTTCCTCTGGGTCGAGTCCCTTCATCTCAGCGATCTTGAAAGCTGCACGGTATGTACCCTCAGCGAGTACATCACCAATTCCCTCACGATACGCCATCATGTGAGCTAGTTTATCGAAAGCCTCCACATTGCCCCACTCTAGCTTGAAGCCTATGTCTTCTTCTGTGAGTATTCCCCGCTGGTATAGCTCCCCCGCGTATCCTAGAGTGTTGGCTCCATTGATACCGCTGTGCCCCAGCTTATCCATCAGAGTGCTCATATGGACGTTTCCCTCCGGGTCAAAGATACCCATATTCGTGCCACAGTAAGCCTGCAGTTCATAGTCAGGAACATCAGTGATATCGCCCTTCCATGGACCGGTCTTGATACAGCTTACCTTCATGCAGTTAGTTGTACAGTTGAAGTCCGCCCACTTGGTTTTTACCCAGAAACGATCCATGTATCGGTTTACGCCTATGGATGTTTCGTCGTGCCATTCTTCCTGCCAGTTTCTGATGGGTTCACTGCTGGTCCCTGCGCCAGCACCGTAACCGAGGTGTCCTGTTCCCCATCTTCTAAAGTCGCTGACCTTGATGAGTTCTGCGTGGGCTTTTCTCCATAGAAGCTTCACTGACTCAGGTGCGTCTACAGTTGGGAACATGTTTCTGCTCTTTGCTACCACAGCTTTGATGTTCTTGCTGCCCATGAGGCTGCCATAGCCGCCGTATCCTGCTGCGTGACATAACTTAGTCATCACACAGGCATTACGCACCATGTTCTCTCCTGCTGGTCCAACGTACATTGAACCGGGTGCCTTCCAGAGTCCAACTCTTGGGTAGCGTTTCTTTAAGGTGTCCTTGACTTCTTTGTTGAGTTTGATGAGCGTCTTTTCTCCGTCGAGTCCCCATAGGTGGCTCGCATCCACTAGCTCTGGTCCGTCATCAGTCACCAATAGGTAGACTGGTTTAGGGCTCTTGCCTGTGAAGATGATGCCATCGTAGCCTGTGTTCTTGATCTCTACAGCGAACTCTGTGGCTGCTGTGCTGCCTACGACCCCGTTACTCACTGGACTCTTCCCGCTTACACAGATACGCGCACCGGGGTAGATGCCAGTCATAGGTCCAGTCGCGAATATCAATGGGTTCTCTGGTTCGAGTCCATCAATCTCCGTCCATTTATCCGCAATCCTATCCCATAATATCTTGGTGGCGATTCCCCTGCCACCAAAATACTCCTCAAGAGTGCTATACGGGAATTTGATTTCCTCGATCTTATTCTTTGTGAGGTCGATATCTAACCATTTTCCAGCGTATCCACCTGGGGTTCCGCTTGTATTCTGTACTGTTCCTCGTTCTACTGGGTCTGTTCCTGGGCTCATTCTATTACTTCCTCTCCTTTCTCTCCGAAGAGCTTCACCGCCAAGTCCTTGGCTGTCTCTACGGGGTCTCTGCTGTAGAGCTTCCTGTGTATGCTTGGTCCCTCGTTTACTATTGTAAGCGCGTTGTACCCTGCTTCAGTGCATACTTCGACGCACTTTGGGTCGCCTCCACAGAGGTCGCATATTGTCGCCTTGTTGTCCTTGGGGTGCAGATATGGCACTGTGCCGGGGCAAGCCCTGATACAGGCTCCGCAGCTAGTGCATGCTTCCCTATCTACTATGACTGCTCCAGTGTTCTCGTCCTTGCTCAACGCCTTAAACGGACATGCACTAATGCATGGGTAGTCCTGACACTGTGCGCATAGATGTGGTACCTCTAAGCCTGGGAAGGGCATGAATACGCGTACCCTGCTTGCCTCGGGCCACATCCAGCCCTCATGGTGTATGCTGCATGCTAGCTCGCATCTTCTACATCCACTGCAAGCCGCAAAGTCTCTTGATATCCAAATCTGTTTCGCCATCCGGGGTTCACCAGAATATTCAATCAGGGTATGCCGATGGGAATAAGAAAGTTTCGAGAAGAACTAATTCCCTTTACGTAGCTTGTCGAAGTACTTCATCAGAAGCTGCATGAGTTCAGGCTCGATGGTGTAGAGTATCTTTGCCTCCCCCTTGGGGACAAAAAGCCGGAATAGATAGGTCTTCTCGAATCTGTCCGCTTTTTCGAGGTAAGCCTCTGGTGGGCGCACATCGAGGTTGCAGTAGGTTTGGCAGAACTCGGTTATAGCTGGCTCAATGATCTTGCTCATGACATCAGCCTCCGTGAAGTCGTGGCTGAATCCCACCATGAATGTGTATTTGATTACCCCTTCATGGGTTAGGTTCAGTATCCTGCTGTTCATAACCTGAGTATTTGGCACCTTCAGAAGATTGAATGTGGGTGTGTAGAGACTCGTATAATTGATGTTTATCTCCTCTACCTGTCCCTCAAGGTCCCCGATCTTCACATAATCCTTCACCTTGAAAGGCTGACTCACCAGCACATAGAATCCTGCGACTATGTTGTTTATCGTCTGGCTTGACCCAAAACCAAGAGCCGCACCGAGGAGGGCGCTTGTGCCTACAAAGAGATCTGATGGGATGTCAAAGAAGGTGAAGATGGCGATTATTGATACGGCGAGTGTGAACACTCTTATTACGAGTCTGAGGGCGTTGACTATATGTGGCTCAAGGTCTAGTTTTGTTGCCTGCTTTTTCAGGAACCTTAGACTAGCCTTGTAAATGAAGTAGATTACGATTAATGCTATTATTGAGAGCCCAAGCCTGTAGCCCTCATTCAATATTATCGCGGTTAAATTCTCGTACACTGTGAATCCTCTTGATGTTGGAATCTATTTTCCTTCTTCCTTGAAAACGTTTCCAGTATCGTTTCGTCGAGAATGCTCCAAAGTGACCTCTCTTCGAAGCTGCAGGAAGAGTCGGGCGAATAACCCGTAGGCGAATCCCTGTGCCCCGAATAGTATCAGGAGCATCGATATTAGAAAACTGTAAGGGTTCAAGAATCCTTCATGGTTGAATAAGAGCTTCTGAAAGGAGAGGTACCCCATCACGGATAATCCTGTGAGAAACATGGCTGCCCCACTTATCATCGAGATTATGTCAAGCCTCAGAGACATCAAGTCCTGAAACTTGAATAATATCTTGTACCTGAGTGGCTGCCTTCCCGTCCTCGGGTCGTTGACCTCTACCGGGATCTGGTATAAGTCGAGTCCCATTCGCTGAGCCTCTAGGAGAACCTCGGTCTCAAATACGCTACTCCCTGAAGGTACACCGCTCATCAACTCCAACGCCACCTGTCTCTGATAGGCTTTGACGCATGTAGTGTCAGTTAGATCGGTTCTGAATAACATCTGAACTGCTCGGTGGTAGCCCGTGCTAGCCAGCCTTCTATTCAATGGTCTATGATCCTGACCCCTCTGCATCTTCTTGCTACCGATAATAATCTGATGTGTGTCCAGAAGTCTGACGCTCTCAGATATGAAGCTGAGATTTACCGACAAATCGATGGGATAGTAGATTATCTTGTCATAACAGGCACTCCTCACACCCGTCTTCAGTGCCTCCCCCAGACAGGGTTCAGGCAGCCTGATTGTCTTAATCTTAGGGTTATCTGCTGAAAGCTGCTCCGCAATACTGCCTGTTTCATCAAGGCTGCCGTTCTCAACGAGTATTATCTCATAATCAATGAGGGCTGCACTGAGATAACTAACCAAGGTCAATGTGTTCTCGGTTAGAATCCCCGCCTCATTGTAGACAGGAATAACTACGCTGGCTTTCTGAGCCATACATCCCCCTCAATATTCAAATACTGCTAACAGTTAACTGCTATAAGGATTTAACGGAAACTGAAAGATGATTGCCATGCGGGTCTGCTTTGTCTCACCTGAGTTTTTTCACTGGGGCGTGTATGGCGGCTTCGGCTATCTCACATGGATGCTAAGCAGGAAGCTGGCTGAGAGAGGGATCGATGCCTCTGTGGTCACTCAACTTAGACCCGGGCAAGGAGCAGTTGAGGAGGTAGACGGCGTCACGGTGTATGGTTATCCTTCTCACTCATCTGGGCTGGGCTCTCTTTTTGCGAGGCGGGAATCCATGAAATATTACAGGATGGCTGAAGCTGATATCTATCACAGTCAAGCAATCAGCTACAACAGCTATATAGCGCAGGTAGCTTGCCCAGAGAAAAAACATGCGCTAACATTCCAAGACCCCTATGACAGGGCTGAGTGGCGGAGAATAGCTCAGGTAGAGCCAAAATATGGTACACTGAGCCATAGGCTCCGTGTTGAGGCAGAGATCAGGTTCCTCTCAAACACCTGTAACAGGATGGATGCATTATACAGTCAAGCCCATTTCCTAGTCAAGAAAGCCGTTGACCTTTACGGTTTAAGTTTCAAGCCATCTTTTCTACCGAATCCAGTTCCCATTCCGGATGAACCCGTGGATAAATCCGAGACCCCAACTGTGTGTTTCTTGGCTCGATGGGACCCACAGAAACGCGTAGAATTATTCTTCCAGTTAGCACAAAGCTACCCCGAAATAGACTTCATAGCCATGGGTAAAAGCCATGACCCCGAGAAGGACAGGGCTCTTCGGGAAGCCTACTCAAAGGTACCTAACTTGACGTTAAATGGCTTCGTCTCTGAGGCTGAGAAGCAGGAGATTCTTGGACGGTCATGGGCGCTGGTTAACACCAGCATCAGGGAGGCGCTCCCAGTGAGCTTCCTCGAAGCCCTAGCCTGCAATACGCCGGTGATAAGCGGTGAAAACCCGGATGAACTGGTATCCCAGTACGGATACCATGTGCAGGGCGACGACTACGAGGCGGGGATAAGATGGCTTCTCGAATCCGATAACTGGCGAGGAAAAGGGAAACTGGGTAGAAGGCACGTTGAACGCGTCTATGACGCGGATAAGGTGGCTGATCTTCACATCCGGGAATACGAGAAAATCATCGAGGCTTCACATTGAAGATACTGGTCTATGGCGGCTGGTTCGGCTCAGGGAACCTCGGCGACGAGGCGATACTCCAAGGAGTAAAGCAGGTGATCATGAAGAGGCTCCCTGAAGCAGAACTCACAGCGTTATCCATCGACCCAGATTATACATACGCGAAGACTGGGGTCCACGCGGAGCGGATAGAGAGCCCGAGAAGCCTGCTGAAGAATAGGGGCAGGTATCTTGAGCTTTTCAGGTTGGCTGATGCCCATCTGCTTACAGGGGGCACGCCGTTCTATGATTATGGTCATCTTTCACGGATTATTCACTTGGGGCTTCCTGCGTTGAGTAAGAGGCAGGTTTTCTGTTTCGGTGTAGGCAGTAAACCCATATCCACGTTGAAGGGTCGAGAGATCACCCGTGTGCTGTTGAGGAATACGGCTATCATCAGCACAAGGGATGTGTACTCAAAGCAGATACTCCAGCCGTTAACCGGTCAGATGGTGAAGCCCATCACGGTGACGGGGGACAGCGCGTTGATGCTGAGCCCAGTGAAATCCAAGACCAATCTGGGGCGGGTATTATTCTGCCCAAGACGGCTCACTGAGAACCACAAAATACTGTACCATCAGGAACTTGATAAGACAACGATAAACAGGATACGCCACATGCAGGCAGTGGCAGCGGATCGATTGATGGATGAAGGCTATTCTGTCTTTTTTCTTCCCTTTCACTGTATCGCGCCCGATGATGATAGGGAGGAGATCAGGGTGATCAAGAACCTGATGCATAATGAGGCAGACGTCCTTCCCAGACCAGATACCCTCAGTGACGCAATGGGGCTCATCGGGGGCTCAGCCCTATTGGTGGGGCTGAGACTGCATAGCCTGATACTGGCTGCGTTACAGGGGGTTCCATTCACATCGATAGATTATGATGTCAAGATAAGAGGCTTCATGGAGCACATGAACGCCTCACAGTTTCTAAGCGAGACAGGGATGGGGTTAAACAGGCTCCACGAGAAAACGACACAGGCTCTGGATCAGAGAGAGGGCTACTCTAGGAATCTGAGAAAACGGGTGACCTCAATCAGAGGTTTAATCAACTCAGAGGCAGACCGACTGGTATCTCTTCTCACCCAGAGAAGAAACGAGAATAATAAGACCTAGCATCACCCGCAAGATAAACAGAGCCGATGACGAGAACCATCTCACCCTCTCCCGCGATCTCCACAGCGTGTTTGAACGCCTCATTTCGTTCAATGTAGACCTCATATGGTTTTCCATACTTCTCTATCTCATGGATAAGGCGCTCAGGCTCAGTTGCACGGTATGTTACACTGTGCTTTGTCAAAATGAATCGGTCCGCTATCTCGGCTATGTTCTTTATCATGCCCTCTATGTTCTTGTCTGAGGAGATGCTTACCACGGCGATGATCCTGTGGTGGTTGAGATCCTGTTTTATCGTCTCTTTGACAACCTCTGTCGCTTCAGCGTCCTTTGCGCAGTCCAGTATAATCAACGGATCTTTCCAGATCACCTCAAGACGAGCCGGCCAGTAAACATCCCTCAGACCATTAACCACGGCTTCGGATGAGATGGCTATCCTGTGTCTCGTCAGGGTCTCGACAGCAGTTACCGCCATAGAGGCGTTGATTAATTGGTGTATCCCGAAGAGAGGCGTCTTGAGTTTCATATAATTTGTTTTAGGCGTCTTCAGGTTGAAGACCTGCCCCTCTGGTCCAGTGGATAATCTCTCATATTTTGAGTCTACTCCAACCCGGAGAAGCACTGAACCCATTATCTCAGCGGTTTTCCTGAATACCAATAATACATTTGGTTTCATCTCCCCAGTTACAACTGGGGTGTTCTCTTTGATTATTCCCGCCTTCTCGTACGCGATATCTTCAAGGGTGGGGCCCAAGATATTGACGTGCTCATAACCGATGTTTGTGATGATGCTGACGAGGGGGCTGATAATGTTGGTTGCGTCCAGTCTCCCCCCGAGACCCACCTCTATGACCCCGAAATCCACGCCCTGCTCCTCAAAGTACTTGAAGCATACTCCAGTCAGTATATCGAAGAAACGTAGAGGCATGGGCTCCTTGTACCCCAGCATCTCCTCAAAGATGACTTTGGAATCTGTGAGTAGCCTAGCGGCGTCCTCATCGGAGATCTCCACGCCGTTTATCTTGATCCTCTCATTGAATCGCTCAAGATGAGGCGATGTGTATAACCCAACCTTGTAACCAGCCGCTTCCAGTATCGCGGCAGTGTAAGCTGATGTAGAGCCCTTTCCGTTGGTCCCCCCGATGTGAATCGTCTTGAAGCTATCCTGAGGATTCCCAAGGAGCTCAAAGAATAATCTCGTAGGCTCCAGCGTCCTATCTGGTCCGAATCTCTTTACGTTGAATAGCCACTCCATCGCCTCGTCGATTTTCATGGGACCCACATTCAGGGGCATAGAGTTGCCTGAGTAAATAAAATACTAGGTAGAAAATGCGCTTAGGGAAGGTTAGAAGGTTTTTCGGACGATCTCGGCGGAGCCCTCTGAGCTGAATGCTCTCATGAAGACTCTCGCCTCGGCGTATGCTATTGCCTCTATGGTGTCTGTGGTCTCCTCGTCTACACTGTGAATTCTATCGTAGAACTGTATTAGGGCGTTCTTGACGTTGCTGCCAAATATCTCGTTGTCTGCTTTATTCGGGTACTTGGGTTTGTATTTCTGGATTGTCCAGTTGTAGATGTCGGTGTAGAGCTCGGGTTCATACACCTTGTATGTATCCAGTACGATGTTCTGCCAGAAGGTGCCCACGTTGCCTTTGATTATATCCCCCTTGGGGAAGACCTTGTTGATTAGTTCTCTCGGGGTCCCAGTGATGCCGTGCTGAGCTAGTCTGACCTCAAGCTTGTTTTCGCGGATAGCCTTGGCGACTGCCTTGGTCTGGGGGATGTCGATGGATACTTGTTCGATTTGGTTGCCCCTGTCATCGTAGATGTTTCCATGGGTCGACCCGTTGGCGATGGCGAGTACCTGTGGGTAGACATCGTTCTCCTTGAGTGCATTTAGGAATGTTACTGCCTCCTCGGGTGTGGTTAGGACGTGTCCGTGCTCATTCTTTTTACCGATCTCTCCTACCTCTACCTCTAAGCCGAAGGATTTTTCCTTCATGCCTTTCTCGATGTATTTGGCTATCTCTGTGGTGACTGCGATGTTTCCCGCCAGTGCATCGCGGAGTTTTTTCTTGGATACATCGAAGAGGTATGATGCGTCTATGGCGAATGATGTGTAACCAGCTTTGATCTGGGCGTCGATCAGTGCCTTTGTCTCGCTGATATCCTCCGGGGTGCCTTTCTTTAGGGTTAGATGGTCGGCGTGAAGCGCCCAGATATCATGGTCAGCTATCTCCGCAGCGCTGCAGGTGAAATCAGAGTAGTCACTGGGCAACATACCCGTATATCCTCTGTTTAGATCACACTCAGATTTTGCGATCTCAAGAATAATGGCTGAGTCAAGGTCTTTCGCTGCCCTGAATATGCCCTTTGCGACTCCGGGTGTAACTCTTACGTTTGCAGCCATAATGATGACGCTCTTGTCCATGAGGGCCTTGTACATTATGTCTCCGGGAATTGGTAGTGTCATGTTAATTACCTTCCTTTATCTTCTCTATGAGTTGAATTTCTTTTCTTCCCCCGATGTAGATGGGGGTTCTCTGTTGAATAGATTCGGGCTGGATAGTTAAAATATCTCTCTCCCCGTCACTAACGGCTCCTCCAGCCTGTGATACGATATATCCCATGGGGACGCATTCGTATAGCAGTCTGAGTTTTCCTTTAGCCTTGTCCTTGTACGCGGGGTATGTAAAAACTCCTCCCTTATGGAGTATCTGGTGAACATCAGCGACAAAGGAACCGCTGTATCTTATCTTATACCCCTCTGTTTCCAGTTGTTCTATCCATTTTGTGTGGTAGGGGAGCCATTCGTTTCGCAGGGCACCCGGGGCGTATATGTTGCCGTCTGGGATGGATATGTTCTCCTCCTGCAGCATATACTCACCTGATTCGTTGAGAACGAACTCATGAACTCCTTCCCCGAGGCTGTAAACGAGCACAGTCAACGGACCATACAGGATGTACATTGCTCCAGCCATCTCATTTCCGGGTCTGAGGACATTTCCGTGGTAGATACCGACTATGGTTCCTACTGTGAGGTTGATTCCTATGAGTGATGATCCATCCAGTGGGTCGATGGCTAACCCAATATCTGTTGAGGAATCAAATTCAAGTATCATAGGCTGCTCCTCTGTCGTGATCGTCTTGACGACCCCGGTTTTTCCAAGTCTATTTATGAGAAGCTCGTCAGCCCACTTATCCATGGTGAGTTGTTTCTCCCCATAGACATTTGAGGTGTTTGTGACTCCTTGCCTTGTCACAAATCCTCTGCTGATGATCTTTGAGGCATCGGCTACGGAGAGTATTGTTTTCTGTACGTCTTTGCCGTATCTTTGGATATGCTCGCTTAGTTGCATCGATTCCACTGTGATCATGTATTCACAGGAGAGATTTGATTTTTTCTGATCATTTCTGGTAGGGTTTTATGTCTACGACTGGGGAGCCCTCGAATGCATCAAGCCCCTTAACCATCAATGTGCAGCCATCAATGGAGACTAGCTCAACCACTGTTAATCCGATGGGGTTAGGGCGTGATGGGCTATGGGACGCAAATACGCCTCGCTCCTCGGTCTCTCCGTGACGTCTCGGGACTACGCGTAATACGTTTCTGTGTTCATTGTCGTCTCGTTGGTGGAACCAGAAGAGTATGTTGAGGTGAGTGTACTCATCAAGACGATATAGTCCCTCACAGAACTCGGGGTAAATCTCTATAGTAGAGATATCTTCCTCGACTCGGGTGACTCGCCCGATGAATCTGAGCTCGCCTTTCTCCATATGTAAGCTATTGGGGTTTATGTTATTGGGTTTTCCCCTATACGTTATTTACATCCATGAGACCATATTGTATGATTAAAGTTGAGTAAGGTCGCCGTAGTCAGGAACAAGGGGAAGCCATCAGACCAGCAGGTCTACGAGATGGTGAAGAAATCAATAGATCATCTAGGCGGGATCAGGTCCATCGTGAAGAAAGGCGCCACAGTCGCCCTGAAGCCAAACGTGGTAACCGGTGAGTTATCTGGACCCGGGGTTACAACCGATAAACGCGTGGTAGAGGCACTCATCAGGCTCAGCGAAGAGGCTGG
Source organism: uncultured Candidatus Bathyarchaeia archaeon (assembly GCA_964447425.1). Classification (GTDB taxonomy): domain Archaea; phylum Thermoproteota; class Bathyarchaeia; order TCS64; family TCS64; genus RBG-16-57-9. The sequence goes on along the minus strand of CAYUTB010000025.1, from coordinate 152 downwards.
AGCGAGTAAGATCATGATCGTTGAGGGCGCCGGCTACTTCACCGAGACCAGTAAGGCGTTATTGCTAAGCGGATATGTGGCGCTGGCTGAGAAGTATGGCGCCGAGATAGTTGATGTGGATAAGAGCCCCGTTGTTGAACTAACGGTCCCGG
>CAYUTB010000024.1:6489-22756 GCA_964447425.1 uncultured Candidatus Bathyarchaeia archaeon | reverse complement strand
GATGTTGCCCGTTATGGCCGGTATCAGGTAGATTGCCCTTGTATTCTGTACCCCGTTCTGGTGGTGGATGGTGGCCCCTGGGCTCGTCATGATCTTACTTGGTCTATTTTCAGCGAACATCGACGCGGCTTCTCTGATTTTTTCTGCAGGAACCCATGTTATCTCCTCCACTCTTTCTGGGGGATAGCCTTGTACAAGTTCCTTTAAATCGTCGAAGCCTACAGTCCATTTGCGTACGAATTCTTTGTCATAAAGGTCCTCGTTAATGATTACATTCAGCATCCCTAGGGCAAGGGCACCATCTGTACCTGGGCGTAGTTGAAGGTGTATGTCAGCGATAGAGGCTATCTGGGTTTTCCTGGGGTCAACAACGATGTATTTTAATCCTTTTTCCTTTGCATCAAGGCAATCCTTCCAGCCAAGGGGGTTGGAATGTCTTACACTGGAACTCCATATCATCATACATTTACATTCTGGATCTATTTGCCTCGAGTTTCCAAGTAGGAAACCATAGTCTTTCCCAAAGTTGAGTGTAGCGGCAAGCCAGCTTGCTGAAAAACAGCTACTTGTTTCAGTGGTGTAGTTAGGTGACCCATAGGCGTGTACGAGGCGACGGAAGTATGGGCGGGGCTCCTTAGTGTAGGCGATATAGAAGGCGGTCGCCTCTGGGCCATTCTTCTTTTTTATTTCCAGTAATTTATCGGCCACAGTATCCAGAGCTTCTTTCCATGGGATTTCCTTAAACTGTCCCGATCCTCTCTCGTCAATACGTTTTAACGGATGTAAAATACGTTCAGGGTGATAGACGAAGTCAAGTTGCGCCTTCCATCTAGGGCAATAATCCCTTGCACGTTCGTTTAACATCTCGACGTTTACTGCCTTCCCGTCGGTAACTTGGATCTTTATTGGGCAATAATTGTCGCACATATAACAGGCGCCTGGCTTCACTGAAGTACGCTGTTTTATTGAAGGCGCTTTCCTGTAATTCATGGTTAATGACTATTCATAGCCTATTAATTATTTACTTGGGTGCATCTTTGTTAATTCACATTCGGTTATAGGGTGGGGTATTATTCCCTGTTTTTTCTCCTACCCTCACTTGAATGTAAGTCAATTCTTACTGTTGCATAAAACCTATATTTATTGTAGAATTCTCAACTATCATGGTCACTGGAATAGGATACTGTGGACGTAGGGGACAAAGAAAGAGAGAAAGACAATTACGTGAACTTAGTGACCACCCCGAGAGATTCAACTTTTATCCTCCGCCTAGAACAAGGAGTAGAAAAATTGTTATCACTGGTAGAGACGGCAAAAAAACCATAAAAAGATGCTAACGCGTGCATCGTATATAACTGAGTTACTAGGTTGATAGTAGGTTGTGCGCGCGCGTGAAACTTTCTCGTTTTAGTAAAGAATATATTTTCTATATCATTTTGTTATGGTAAGAAATTCAATATTCACGTTACAAGCGCTTTCAAGAATTTTTGGGTTGCCTAGAATTATGCGACCATTTTTAGAAAGGCGTGCTTATGAAACAGACATATGTAAAAATACGGAGTATAGATGTAAAAGAATAATTCAAATTATTACAGAGGAATAAAACTTAAACAAGTATCCGCTCAGTGTAGATGGCGGGCTCGGTGGGATTCGAACCCACGACCTCCGGCTTCGCAGGCCAGAATCATATCCTGACTAGACTACGAGCCCACCCACCAATATCGGTATCCAATAAATAAACCTAATCCAAAGCCGATGTGTGGAAAGCATAGAAAGAGAGGCTGGATAATGTGTTTTCTTCATGAGATAGATGGGGTTTGTGAAGAAAACCCAGTTTATCGCTACGGGAAATAGCTTTTCCCAAGATATAAACGGGTGAAATCGCAGTTCGACTGCGGATTAATGATAGCTTTAAATATTACACGCTAAAAATCAAGATGTTCATAATGAGTTTAGAAACCTGCCCACGGGTACTGGTAGGAGGCACCTTAATTGATGGAACAGGTGCTCCGCCATTAAAAGACAGCATAGTGATTTTACGAGGCGATTACATCGTAGAGGTTGGCAAGCGCGACGAGGTAGAGATACCATCGGGCGCCGAGGTCTATGATATATCCGGTAAGACTATAATGCCGGGTTTGATTGATAGCCACTGCCACTTTCTCTGGATGGGAGTAGCCATGAAGACTAGAGTTCTTCTCGATGACACCAAGTCTATTGATGAGGCTCTCAAGAGGGTTAAAAAACGCGTTGATGAGGCGAAGCCCGGTGAATGGATACTTGGAAACGGCTGGGATGAGTCCAAATGGGTCGAGAACAGGTACCTCACAAAGGATGACCTCGATGCAATAGCGCCGGATAACCCAATCATGCTTAGCAGGGTCTGCGGACACCTAGTCAGCATCAACACAAAGGCGATGGAGGTCACTGGGCTCACCCGAGATACACAGGATACAGAGGGTGGCCATGTCGATAAGGATGAGGATGGCGAGAATACAGGCATCCTCAGAGATTGTAGGCATCTTATAGAGGCGTCTATCCCACCGACAAACATAGAGACCATGGTTGAAGGTTTGAAGATCGCGAGCGATTATGCATTGAGTCTTGGCTGCTCTGGCATCCATGACGCTGGATTAACCAGCAGAGACATAAACGCGTACCAGCAAGCTGAGGAGGAGGGAAAACTCAAGGTCCGATCATACATCATGGTCAGGGGAGACGCAGAGGATGCTGCCATAAAACTAGGAGTTAAAACGGGTCTGGGAGACGATATGGTTCAACTGGGTCCAGTGAAGCTTCTCATGGATGGAAGCCTAGGGGCTAGAACAGCTGCATTGTTTGAGCCATATGAGGATGAGCCCAGCACATCTGGGCTTCTGTTGATCAAACCCGAGGTTCTTACCGAGAAAATTATACACGCGCATGAGGCGAATCTTCAGACAGCCACACACGCAATTGGAGACCTAGCCGTAGAAAAGGTGCTGGACTCCATACAGGAGGCGCTGAGGCGTAAACCCAAGAAAAACCACCGCCACAGGATCGAACACTGCGAACTAACCAGCGCGCAGCAGATCGAACGAATAAAACAACTGGGCATCATACCCGATATGCAGCCAAACTTCATCGGAGAATGGAGCGGACCCGGCAGCATGTACCGACAGAGGCTGGGTGAGAGAAGAGACAGGATGAGCAACCAGTACAGGGCCATGCTAGATGAGGGAATAAGGGTAGCCTTCGGAAGCGACGGAATGCCCTTCAACCCAATATACGGCATCTGGAGCGCGGTAAATCACCCCATAAAGGAAAACAGGATCACCTTGGAGGAAGCAGTAATGTGCTACACACTAAACGCTGCGTACGCCGGGTTCCATGAGGAAAAGATCGGTAGCGTCGAGAAGGGAAAACTCGGAGACATCAGCGTCTTTAACGGCGATCTATCTGAGATACCCAGGGAGGATATCAGAAACGCGAAATGCTACATGACCCTCGTGAATGGAAAGATACTGTACCACGCCGATTTCTAGTCGGGGGACTTTAACCCCACTTTCTCAACAATATTCACTAGTTTGATGATCACCAGTTCATCGCCTTTGAAGCACAGCCATCCATCATCAGGGTTGAAGCCATGAGCGGCAAGGAACTTTGGGGAAATATTCTCCATACCAGTCTCTGCGAAGAGCTCAACGACACGCCTGTACTCATCATAATCGTCCACCCTAACAAGCTGCCCCCTAAGTGAGACAAAGTTATAGTCGCTGAGGTCAGGCACATAGCTCTCGATCTGGACACACGCCCTATTATCCTGCTCAATGAGAGCCATCTTCTTCCCATAATCCGTGAAGTGAAAATATAGTACTCCATTAATCATAACATAGCGGAAAGGAGCCAGATACGGGTAATCACCGCCTTTGAAAGCGATGCGGCACATAAACTGTCTGTCCAAGAGTTCTTCGATCTCCTCTTGGCTCATCCGAGGGAGCTTAACGAGACTCATACTAGTTCTTTCTCTTTGGAGTTTATAGTAGTAACTATACCAAAAATGTGCGTAATATTGAGGAAAAAGCGTAATAGTTTTTATCTTGAAGCTGCAAAGATTCACGATTCCCAAATCGGTGAATGCGTTTGGCTAAAGAAATAACAGTCGAGATCGTCGTTAGGGGCGACATCATCGATAACAATATATTAAGAAAATTCGCGTCAAAACTCAAGGAACAGAAATTCACGGCAGACTTCACGACGAGCGTCGCTGTACCCCCGTTCCTTGTGGCGAGCGAGAAGCACTATCCAAGCCTTGCTGTAATGTATACAATGGTTGAATTGGAGAACATGTTCCAGTTGAAGAAACTACTAGAAGAGCTGGTAGAGGAAGAAAAACTAGAGATCATCTCATTCAAACAGTTGTGACACATATGAACAAGAAACGACTCATAGTGCTAGTAGCTGTAACTCTACTTGCTATCATCGGTTACACTCAGACATCCTCATTTCTCACATTACCTCAACGTTACGCACTCGTAGTCCTAATCTATGCATCAGGACTCTGGGTGACAGAAGCGGTCCCGCTCGCGGCGACCGCGATACTGATCCCAGTGCTTCAAGCAGCATTCGGGATTCAGAGCTTCGCGAAAGCCCTAGTACCATTCTTCGACACGACGGTGATGCTGCTGCTAGGTGGCTTCATGCTCGCCGTTGCAGTCGAAAAATATGACTTGGACGAGTACTTCGCCTACGTGATATTGTCAAGGGTCAAGTCTGGGACAAAAGGAGTTGTACTGGCAATAATGTTTGCCACAGGCTTCCTGAGCATGTGGATCAGCAACAGCGCAGCCACAGCGCTACTCATCGCAATGGCGTTAAAGATAACAGACCAAGTGAAAGACCAGAAAGGCAACTTCAGCAAGATAATGGTCCTCGCAATCGCGTACAGCGCAACTGCAGGTGGTCTCAGCACACTTGTAGGAACCACGACCTGTGCTATGGCAGCTGCTAGCCTCAAGACTATGGTTGGCTATGACATCAGCTTCCTAGGTTGGATGGCGTATGGTATGCCAATCGCTATTGTTCAGATTCTAGTTATCTGGGTGGTATTATTCGCGATATTTCCTACCGATGTTAAGAATATCCCAAAGATCGAGCGCCCATCAAGCAAGCTCTCGGGGAAGCAGAAACAGACCCTAGCGGTATTTGTTTTCGCGGTACTTGCTTGGCTTACAGGCAGTTTACCTGAGCCAGTTGTGAATCTTATCGGGTGGAGTGGACACGGGTATAGTAGTAGCATGGTGGCGGCGGTGATTCTTATCGTCCTCTACTTTACGGACCTCATCGAGGATCAGGACATCAAGAACGCGAAATGGTCTACATTGCTGCTTATAGGTGGAGGCCTCAGTCTCGGAGCAGCTATCGAGGTGACTGGGCTGGTAAATGTAATCAGCGACTATTTGATGACCTTGACATCAGGTGGCTCTCCCCTCATCGCGATAGTCATAGTAGTGGTATCAGGACTTGGCATAAGCATCATAGCGAGCAACACAGCCAGCGCAGGCATTTTCCTACCCATAGCCATTGGACTTGGACAGAAGATCGGTTTTAGCCCAGTGATTCTCGCGGTCTCTGTTGGCATCAGTACAAGCCTAGACTTTATGCTGCCAGTTGGTACACCACCTAACGCGATAGCGTATAGCACGGGAAAGGTAACGATGCCCGAGATGATCAAAGCCGGGATATTGATGGATTTAGCAGGCGCTCTGATAACCATAATATTGGCTTACCTGCTCTGGCCTAGCCTGATCTAATCCTTTTATCCTTTTTTTTGTGGGAGCTTTGCTCCTAGATAATTTTATTAAAAAAAAGATTAATCCGCTTTCACACCGAAAGTGAATACTGCCCACGCCAAAGCAAATATCCCGATACTTGCCATGAAGACAGTGTATATCCCCGAAATGTCAGCGATATAAGCAGCTATCATTGGAGCTATCGCACCCATTATACTACCGGGTAGGAAGTATAGGGCGAATCCGAGTCCCCTCTGTTTGCTTGGGCTTAACTTAGCTGTGATAGCTGAGTTTGCCGCCATACTGAAGAGGTTGAAGAAACCGTATCCAAGGTAGAATACTGTGAATGCAATGTTACCCGGGATGAGGAACGCTAGGGCAAAGCTCACGTATGAGACAATGGAGGTAGCGATTATCCATCTTTTTTCTCCATAGCGCGCTGCAAATATCCCGCCCAGAGGTGATGCGACTATTCCCATGAGGCTGCTTGCCCCGAATATTAGACTGGCTAGTGCCAGATTCATTCCTCTGGTGTTAACGAGCCAAAGACTGAGGAAAGTGATGGTCATGCTAGCTGCCATGGTTTTTAGCCCACCGAAGGAGAGGAACATTACCAGACTTTTTGTCCAGAGCCTTGATGCCCCAGATACGCCTGTGTCTTTGGAGGTCTTGTCCTCGTCATCAGAGGTGGGTATGAATTTGATATACCAGACTGAGATGATGCCCAATAGCAGCGGAATAACCCAGGCAATATATGCTCGCCTCCAGCCGAAGCCCAGCACCCCTACAAGGATCGCGATGCTAATGGGTCCAAGAGCCATTCCCAGTGTTCCACCTGCTCCCTGGACCCCTAGCGCCTTGGATCGGTCCTTGGGTTCAAAGAGGAATGTTGTGAAGCTGTAACTTGCTGGATGATAGATGGTGGTGTTTAGGTACAGTAGGCTCACAGCGATGATGAGCATATAGGGGTTCTGAGCGAGCCCCGCTAGCAGTGCTCCGCATGTGGCGACGATTATGCTGAGGATAATCATCTTCTTTGCGCCGACCTTGTCACTTAGAAGCCCCATGGGTATGCTGAGTAACGCGGAGATTAGGCTAGGTATTGAGGATATCAATCCAACTTGCTGATTTGTAAGTGCGAACTCCGCTACTAGAGTAGGATATAACGCTGTATGCATGTTCTGGAAGGCGTGTGCGAGGGCGTGGGTGACCGCCATCACGATCAAGCCGTAACTGAGAATTTCCCGATACCCCTTCTGTTTATACTCCGACAATTACTTCACCGATGAATATCAGACTACCATTAGTGCCTGTATTTAAAATGAACCTAGAGAAATCTTATACTAAGCCATAGCACTGGTATCCATATGATCACCCGGGAAGAATCACTGGCACTTGTAAGAGAACACGTGAAAAACGAGAACCTGTTAAACCACATGATCGCCGTAGGAGCGATAATGAAGGGGCTCGCAGAGCACTTTGGTGAAGACCCTGTGCTCTGGGAGGCAGTTGGGATACTCCACGATGTGGATTACGAGACATTCGGAGAGGACTTCAGCCAGCATGGAGCCAAATCAGCTGAAATGGTAAAGGACCTGCTACCGGAGGAGGGCATCAAGGCGATACTCAGCCACAACGAGCTCACTGGTAACAAGGCAGAGACAAGGTTCGATATCTCGCTTCTTGCAGCCGACGGCATATCGGGTATGATCGTGGCGAACGCGCTTGTGAGACCCACCAAGCTGGAGGGCATGAAAGCCAAGAGCATCAAGGGACGCATGAAGGACAAATCCTTCGCGCGTCAGGTGAGCCGCGAGAACATCATGAAATGCGAGGAGATCGGTTTGATGTTCAACGAGTTCGCCCAGATAGCCATAGACTCCATGGAAAAAGTGGCATCAGAGATAGGGCTGAGCGCATAATGCTAGACATAGAGAGACAGAGACACAGGATCACCCGCATCATAGCGGCGACAAGGTTCCCATTCGTAGACCAGCCAGAGGACAGCTGGCCGCCATGTTACAAGACCATCGTAAATGATGAGGAGAGACGGTTCGGATTACTCGCCCCATGGGGGGAGGTGGTATTCCCGAGTATAGTTATCCTCAACTGCGGTGGAGGGGTACAGGAGCTGGGGATGGTTGAGGCAGCGGAGAATGTAACCCCCGAGAGGGCAAAGCTCTGGAGGTTCCTCAGCGACTCTGCCAGTGTTGGGCGTAAATTCAAGAAGCTATTCGTTTATGTCCCACACGGGTTAGAAGAAAAGGCGTTGGAGATCCTCGAGGAAAACAACATCGAGTATGATGGGCTACGCGGCTACGGAGTCGAAGAGGGCTGGATGAAGATCTACCCAATAAAGACCCATGATAGCCCCCATGACCACCGCTAACCTGTTCGGAATTTCTCTACTTGTATCCTTGTTTCATTTAAAGCTGTATACCCGTTCTCTCGGCTGGGCTCTATCTCGGTTCCCTCATGCCACTCATTCCAGCTAGTGATTAACACCCAGTCAAGATCATAGCTCAGAATCATATCCCATGATCTCTGATAGGTTTCAACGCCCTGCCTCGGAGCAATCGTGCCGTTGAGACGTATTTTTGTATCATCAAAGCCCGGTGAGACTGTTCCGATGGTCAGTTTATCGTTATAGATCATGAAGCTGTCTCGGCTCATCTTCTTGAACTCTGAGATGGAGTTGTATGGGGATATCTTGTTTTGTTCTGATATCCAGTGTGTGAGCTGCCCATATGTCTGAGGGTCCAGCTCATTATAGATATGGACACCATCGAAGACATCTAAAAGCGCAGGGTTTCTAAAATCACCCACCAAGACACAATCCATGATACGGGACCTAACATTAGTCCAGAATCCCCGGTCACGACCCTGCCCATCGGCGTTGAATATCAGGATAACTGGTTTTTTGTTGACCCTGAGATAGTTCTCATGATAACCATAGTTCTCGATAACATAGTTGAGCTCGGAAGCCACCATCTCAGGGGAAATAGGTGGACCGGCTCGGTTTGTCTCGTAGTAGAGGCATGCCTTGAATCCATCGGATGGCTCCAGTATTTTCTTGAAGGCTTGATCCTCATAGGTATCTTTGCCCCACCAGCTTACGGCGAAGCCGTCGATCCCATTCTCTGAGGCGAGTTTGATATGCTCAGATATCAATGAGACATCCTGTGAGTCATACGCGCCGAGAAGGGGATAGTTCAAGGTGAACTCTATATCAGTCTCATTGGCTAGCCCCCAGTGGCGCCCCACCCCGGCATCATCCACTGAGCCATACCATGGATAATATACCGCCAGTACCGGTTTCTCCTGTTTTACTTGGGGACTCAACATGGGTGTACTGTATTGAGTGTACTCGTCGCGGCTGAGCGTTGTGGAGAACCTGTTGTGGGATGGGTCTCCCAGTGTGGTAGTGTGGCTGATTCGGTTTATCTCACGGAAGTTTTCCCGGTTCCAGATAGAGGTCTTGACGCTCGTGAAGCCGAGGTAGCCTTTGGATATGTTGATTTTGATGTCTGATGGGTTGAGTGAGACCAGCTCGATCTCGACCTCGGTTAATGATTCATCGAGCGGGGGTTTTCCTATCCATATTGAGGTATAGTTGTCCTCGTTGCAGAGTATCGCGTTGAGGTCACTGGGGTTTACAGTGTAATTCCAATGCTGTGGGGTTCCCAGCCCAGTTATCTGTATGTGGGTCCAGTCAGATGTTGTTCGGACCCTGAACTTGAATAAAGCAGCGTAATCTGTCTCGGCTTGGGCGTAGTTTGTGAAGACGAGCATAGATATGGTTATGATTAGAAGTACGGTTCTTGCGTTTCCCACGGTATGTGCGTGTGCTTATGGGTTAAATCGGTTTTAACAGCCTCCAAAGTGGTGTCACTAAGCTTGAGTGTTTTCTAGGTACAGTTAACTGGATTCTATTACCCTGTAACCGTATATTAGTCAAAACAGGGACACGCGTCTTGTGGTGACGAGGCGCGAGAAAAGAGAACAAAATAAACAAAAAACGAAGCAAAAAACACCACAAAAAATACATAAACAAATAAAAAAAGCAAGGAAACAGAAACAAGCCAACCCCGCAGCCACACTATAAACGTGATTTAACACAGAACAACCCGCATACCCTAAATACATGAAACCCCAACCAAAAACGAAGAACATGACCTACGACATTCTCATAAAAAACGGAACCATCATCGACGGAACCGGGGCGCCTTGGATCAAAGCCGATATCGCCACAGAAAAAGACAGGATTGTCAGAATCGGCAAAATCAAAGCGGGCGCCGAGAAGACCATCGACGCAAAGGGGCTCGTAGTCTCGCCGGGATGGATCGATATCCACGTCCACGCGGATCATAACATACTGGGGAACCCCGAGGGAATGAGCTACACCCATCAGGGAGTAACCACTGTCACCATGGGGAACTGCGGATTATCCACTTACCCATTATCAGAGGAGCACAGGCTGGACCTCATCGAGTACCTGAAACCATTCACGAGTGGACTGCAGATGAGCTACAAGTGGAGCAACCTAGCGGAGTTCAATCAATTGATCATGAAGACCGGTACAAGCCTAAACCTAATCCCCTTCGTGGGTCATGGGAGCCTCAGGATAGCGGCCATGGGCTTCGATAACAGGACCCCAGAGGAATCTGAGTTGGAGACCATGAAAAAGCTTCTCACAGAGGCTATGATGCAGGGAAGCCATGGGATGAGCACTGGGTTAGGGTATCCTCCGGGTTTCTATACAAAGGACTCGGAGTTGGTTGAACTGAGCAAGGTATTACGAGAATATGGGGGGATGTACTCTACGCATATGCGGGGAGAGGATAACAACTTAGCCAACACTATCAAACTGGGATTCGAGATGGGCGTACCAGTACAGATATCGCACCTCGGAAGTAGCTGCGGGAGCAGAAAAATCCTCAGAGGAAGACATGAGGAGACTACTCTAAGGCAGCTGGATGAGGCTAGGCGGCTTGGGCTAGACATATCCGCTGATATCTACCCCTACACAGCTGGCTCCAGTCTGCTCAGTCAGGTTATCCCTGATTGGCTGCACGCGGGGGGCGTGCCGAGGATGCTGGAGAAGCTATCAGACCCACTGGTCCGTGAAAGAATCGCAAGAGACTATGATGAGATGGGTCGCGACTTTAGCAAGATAATCGTCTCCTATGTGAACAGCGCGGATAACAAGAATATCGAGGGCATGAATATCCAGGATATCTCGGAGAAGTGGGGTCAGAGCATCGTGGACACCGTCTGTGAGCTGATGATAGATGAACGGGGAGAGGCTATGAACATCACTTTCTGGGGCGTCGAGGAGGACGTGGATACCATGGTAAAGCATCCGGCGGTTATGCCATGCAGCGATGGATGGCTCCTCGCTCCCACTGGACCACTTGGAGCGGGCAAGCCTCATCCAAGGTGCTATGGGGCGTTCCCCAGATACCTCAACCAGTATGTGGCCGAGAAGAAGATTCTGAGGTTAGAGGACGCGGTGCGGAGGATGACCTCATTGCCGGCGTCTAGGCTTGGGCTGCAGGATAGGGGGGTCCTCAGGGAGGGATTGAAGGCGGATATCACGGTATTCAACCCGGATACTATTCAGGATAGATCGACGTTTGAGCAGCCACACCAGTACCCGGAGGGAATCAACCATGTGGTTATCAACGGCGCATTAACTATTGAAGCTGGGGAACACACCGGCGTCCTCAACGGGGAAATAATTAGGAAATGACAGAGCACCCAGAGACGACCCTAGACTTCCTAGGAACAGGAGGGGGAAGATTCGTCATGACCAGCCAGATGCGGAGAACCGCAGGCATCAGGCTCTCCGAGGGAAAGACGCAGGTTCATATCGATCCGGGTCCGGGGGCGCTTGTGTTCAGTAACTGGGCTGGGTTATCCCCAGAGAAACTCGATGGTTTAATCGTCACTCATTGCCACCCTGATCATTACACCGACGCCGAGGTCTTCATAGAGGCGATGACTAGGGGCACTACTGCTAAGCGGGGCGTGTTAGCGGCATCGAAGAGTGTGTTGAGGGGGGCTGAGGGCATCGGTCCCAGTATCAGCGGGTATCATCAGGGGATCGTGTGGGACCTCGTTGAGCTCTACGAGGGGGTGAGCGTCAATATAGGATCATTTTCATTCACCGCCACTGAGGCTAGACACAGTGACCCCTACACGGTTGGACTCAGGGTGCAGACGGCGAATGGGAATATTGGGTACACCAGCGACACAGGGTACTTCAATGGTTTATCTGAGAGCTACACCGATCTCAGACTGCTTATACTCTGCACCATGTGGCCGCGGGGAAACCCCATCGATATTCACATGAACACCGATGATGCGTTGAGGGTCATCAGGGAGGCTCGCCCACAGGCATGCATTTTGACGCATTTCGGTATGAGGATGCTAAAAGCGGGTCCTGAGAAGGAGGCAGAGTATCTTTCTCTGCAAACGGGGATACCAGTGGTCGCTGCACAGGATGGAATGAAAGCAACTATATCCGAGGAGATAACATTAAAGGGTCCACGGAAAAGCGACTCCCAGATCCAATTATAGACCAGTGAATAAATTGACGAAGCCCCTTAGATACCTTTACACAGTCATATTTCTGATAGCTTGCGCGGTCAGCACCATGATGCTGATGTCCCCAGTCTACGCGGAGGGTCTCGGCGCGGATTATATGAGCCTAGGCATCATGGGGGCTCTCCACGCTGGTGGCTACACTGTTATGACCATCATCACAGGTTTGCTGATGGACCGATATGAGAAGATCAGGCTTTACGTGCTCTTCGCAGCCCTGAACGTTATCGCTATCGGAGCCTTCGCGTTCAGCAACACAGTCGAGCAGGTGATACTGCTGAGGGGGCTGCTCGGTTTAGCCTCGGGTACATTCTGGGTCTCATCAAGCTCCATCACGGCATCACTATCCGAGCCCACGGATTTGACGCGTAACATCGGTCTCTATAATCTTAGCTGGATAACTGGGCTGGCAGTGGGTCCGCTGCTGGGTGGCTTCATAGCCGAGTATCTTGGATTCAAGACGCTGTTTATCATGTTGAGCTTCACTGTCGCGTTTGGGTTAATCATAGTGGTTACCAAGCTGATGCCGTTCGCCAACCTGTATGGGACCCGAAAGAAGATAACCATCGACTTCAGCGCATTGAAATCGGTGAGCATAGCGTACTTCTGCCTCTTCCCATATACTCTAAGCAGCGGAATCTACTTCAGCATTCTACCCGGATACATGGGAGAACTGGGCATCACAGCCTCAATAATAGGTATACTGCTGACGATCAGCAACGTCGCGAAAGGAGCCGGCTTCTTTGGCGTCGAGAGGCTCGTAAACTGGGGTACAAAACGAGCTGTTCGCCTCATCAGTGTCCTGTTAGCTATATCACTCGCATCCATAGCATGGGTCAGTGAGGCTTGGAGCATCGCCATCCCCTTAGCGATATATGGTCTCGCCAACGGCTTCCTAGAACCCATACTGTTGAACTATATTGCCCAGAAGTCGCCGCCAGAGTCTAGGAGTTTCCAGATGGGAATCTATGAGACAGTGTTCGGTGTAGGCATGATTATTGGACCCATCGCAACTGGTTTCATCACACAGAGCTATCCGCCCAGTGTGATCTATCTGCTGTTAGCTGTCGAGAGCCTCGCTATCATTCCTTTGAGCATCTGGCTTGAGCCTTAATACTTAAAATATATATTGAAGCAGTGGTCTCTGATTACTAGTCTGATGTGAGGATTATGGGGTATCGTTTTGTTGGCCCCCATGGGGCTAGATAAGAGAAAAATACACGCGCCCAATGGTCAGACCGCCGCGGACAACCTTTTAAAGAAACCAACCAACCACGTATGCCTATACTTGGCTTCGTGTCCGCACCAAACGCCAAAAGGAGAAAAAATGCAATGAATGTCTTACCGAAAAAAATCAATTTCCTCGAGATGGAGGAGAAATGGCAACGGATATGGGAAGAAGAACAGATAAACAGGTATGATTGGGATGATGAGACTCGCCCAGTCTTCAGTATCGACACTCCTCCACCCTATCCAAGCGGCGACTTCCATATGGGCAACTTCCTGAACTGGACCTACTTTGATATTAGGGCCAGATACAAGCGAATGACCGGGTTCAACGTGCTCTTCCCGCAGGGGTGGGACTGTCACGGTTTGCCGACAGAGGTCGCGGTTGAGAAAGCCAAGGGGATTAGGAAGAGCGATGTTCCACCTGATGTCTTCCGTAAGATGTGTGAGGAGTGGATAGAGCAGTATATCGCCAAGATGAAGACGGCGGTCATGAGGCTGGGCGCCAGCATCGACTGGACCACAGAGTACAGGACCATGGAGCCGGATTTCATCAGAAAGATACAGCTGAGCTTCCTCATGCTATTCGAGAAGGATATGATCTACAAGGGTGAGCACCCTATCAACTGGTGCCCGCGTTGTGAGACAGCCATCGCCGATGCGGAGGTCGAGCATGACCATAAGCAGGGTATGATCTACACCATCCCATTCATGACCGACTCCGGTGAGGTGTTGATCGCCACTACTAGGCCGATCTATCTCCCAGCATGCGTAGCACTTAGCGTGCATCCGGAGGATAAACGGTACATGCATTTGATCGGTGGGAAGGCGAAGGTGCCTGTATCGGGGCAGATGGTTCCCATCATCGGTAACGATGAGGTGGACCCGGAGTTCGGCACAGGCGCCATGATGATCTGCACCTACGGTGACAAGGCGGATGTGGTAGCGGTGGCTAGATTCAACCTCCCTGTTGTAAAGCTCATCGATGGTAAGGGTATTCTGCAGCCTGTGGCTGGAAAATACGCGGGGCTTCCAATAGCCGATGGCCAGAAGGCGCTTGTAAAAGACATGCGGGAAGCGGGTTTGATCAAGGAGGAGAAGCAGCTCGACCAAGAGGTAGGGCTATGCTGGAGATGCAGCACACCCATCGAGATCGTGACAGCCCTCCAGTGGTTCCTACGAACAATCAGCATGACAGATAGGGTGGTGGAGACAGCCAAATCCATCACATGGTACCCTGACTGGATGAGACAGAGGCTTCTCGACTGGGCAACCGGATTGGACTGGGACTGGGTGTTATCAAGACAGCGTGTATTCGCAACACCGGTACCTGCCTGGTACTGCAAGGACTGTGGAAGGATCAGGCTCGCCAAACCTGAAGAGCTCCCGGTAGACCCAAAGGTAACCAAGATAATGGACACCTGTGAGTGCGGCTGCACCGAGTTCGTCCCGGACACAGATGTTATGGACACATGGTTTGACAGCAGCATGACATGCGCCATCCACGCTGGTTGGCCTGATAAGCCAAACTGGAGAAGACAGTTCCCCGCATCGGTGCACCCTAGCGGGCAGGACATCATCAGGACATGGGCATATTATCTGATGGTGAGGCATCTGGCGCTCTTTGATGAGACACCCTACGACAGCGTGCTAATCAACGGTATGGTGCTAGGTGGAGATGGGAGAAAGATGAGTAAGAGCCTCGGAAACTTCGTCTCAACCCCAGAGGTGTTCGTGAAATACGGGGCAGACGCGCCGAGACAGTGGGCTGCTGCCGGTGGCTCAACGGGCACTGATATTCCATTCAGGTGGGAGGATGTGGAGTATGGGTGGAGGTTCATGCGGAAGCTCTGGAACGCGGCGAGGTTCGCGGGCATGAGGCTAGAGGACTATGATGGAGGATACGCTGAGCCACAGCTCATCGATAGATGGATCATGACCAAGCTGCAGAAGACCATCAAGCGCTCAACCGAGGCTATGGAGGTCTGTGACTTCATGAATGGAACAGAGGCAGCGCGTAACTTCATATGGCACATCTTCTGTGACCACTACCTTGAGGCAGCCAAGACAAGGCTCTATGGGGAGGGGGACGCAAAGGAGGCGGCTCAGTGGACCCTGAACGTGGTGTTAAGGGATATGTTGAAGCTTATGGCGCCGGTTACGCCCCATCTCAGCGAGGAGATCTACAGGACCATGTACGACCCTGAGAAAAGCATCACTGTGAGTGAGTGGCCCAAGTATGATGAGTCACTGGTTGATGAAGAGGCTGAGCGTGTCGGCGACATCATCATCGCGGTAATCAGCAGCATACGCACAGAGAAGAACCACAGAGGAGTAAGCCTCAACGCGCCAGTGAAGAAGCTAACCATCTACGCCGGTGATAACGCGGCTGACCTTGAGCTAGGCGTGGCTGATATTAAGGACACCTTGAAGATTGAGGAACTTGAGATCAGACCCGATGCTGGTGGAGAGGCATCTGTTGAGGAGTATGCTCACATCGGGTTCTCGATGATCCTCTAAACCCTTTTACTTTATCATACTCAACCTATTTCTATGTCAGAACAGACGGTGCCTCTATGGGAGGCAGAGAACGAGGTAAAAGTTGTAACTCAGAGACTGGCCTTGCTGCATCTCGCGTTTAGCAGGTCTATCGTGGATAGTCT
>CAYUTB010000024.1:0-6389 GCA_964447425.1 uncultured Candidatus Bathyarchaeia archaeon | reverse complement strand
GTGAGAAGATGATTCACACGAGATGCATGATTCTCGGGCACGACGAGTGCCGGTTCGATACAGTTCCCACGTCTGAGAAGGATCGAGAATTATTCAAGAAGGGAAAAGACTGGACCCAAGTGGATCCGATAATCGATGATTTTATCGAGAAACCCTAGGCGGTCCTGTATTTGGTGATGGCTGCGATGCCTCCGAAGCTCCTGTGGAGCATTTCGCCTTCCTCGGTGTGGGTGCTCACTACCTCAAACTTAGCCTCGGCTTTCTCAGCCATCGTTACAAGCATCTCTATGAGGTCTTCTTTTTCAGCTATCTCGTAGTTGCCGCCCTCGCACTTTAGGCAGTTCATCTCGCTTAGCTTCTGCTCGAACTCAGCCCACTTGTCCATGTCGACTATCTGGGTCTCGGTGAATTCACATGTTCGGCATTTGATGGTAACATACCATCGCCTGATGGAGTCGCTTACGAGCAGGGTGTAGACGTTCATGTTCTTGAGCTGCTGCATCACTTCTTCCTCACCATATGTGCTCAAGCCATCGTCTTCTCCGAGGTGGCGGAGGAACTCTTGCACTATTTTTCGCTCCTGCATGTAGCGTACCTGTTCTAGGAAGCTTCGTGACCTGTTTACTACTTCCTTTACGCCCTCGTGGCCTGTGTAGCCTGTGTCTACGGTGGTGAGTATCTTGGTCTTGATCTCGTGGTGGAGGTAGTTGCCTTTGACGAAGTCTTCCTTTGTTGGGCCTGGGCCGCCTACTATGATTCCTTTTAGGTTTGGCACGTTTAGAAACAGGTCAGTCATGTGGCCGCCTACGCGGTTGAAGTACTCTTGAAGATGCATCTCCCTGAGGCGCTCGTATCTTCTGCTTGACTGCCCACCGGCTCGGGTCTTACCCGCGACTCCGCTGGATATGTCTTTGAGTATGTCTGCGTGCTGCCCCTTTAGCATGGCAAATGTTGCGTCTTTTGCGTCTATGACCAGTATGCCGAAGCTGTCCTCGTGTTCCAGTATCTCCCAGAGGGGGTCCAGCATGAACCTGTGCTCGCATCTGTAATAGTAGATGCCTATGGGCTCGGGTGGGATGAGTGTGAATGTCTGCATGTCGCCGACCCCGAGCTGATCGCTGGCGATGGTGCCCGCGAATATGGCTAAGCCGGTCTCGGGTACCTTGTTGAAGAGCTTGAGACGCTCCATGGCTTTTGTTAGGGCGTCCTGTACGTTCTTGCGGGTGGTCTTGGATTTGATGTTTACCGCTGTGCCGTACTCGTTTCGTAGGTCTGTCATCACGTCGTGGATCTGTTTCCCGGGGGGGATGTAGACCGTGACTAGTTCGGTTCCACGACCCTCTAGTTCTTCTATCTGCTCTAGCATTCGCTGGAATCTGAACCTGTCTAGTGTTGCGTTTCCTGAGGACATCGTGGATCACTGAGTGCTCTTTGTTACTTGGGCACGGTATATGAACATTACTTTATCTTTAATGCGGGGTGATTCTTTGGTTTATGGGTTATTGTAGTGGGTGACTGCGTACAGGTATAGGGTGTATGTCATGCAGTTGTCTTTGTTGCATCGTAGGCAGATTTCCTCTGGTGACTCTGGGGGTTTTTCTACCTCGAATTTTCTTCCACATATTGTTTCTGCTATCATGGTTTCACCTTATTGTTGAGCCGTTGTGGGTTCCTTTTATGGCTCGGATGATTTCTTCTGGGTCGGAACCATCTATTATTACAAGGGGAATGTTTAGCTTTTTTGCGAGTCGGACGCCTTTGAGGTCGAAAAGCCCATACTCTCCGGGGGCTTGGCGTGTGTTCTCCTTGATTATCTCTTCTAGTCTTAGGCATGTGAGTTCTGGGAGTTTCTCTGCGTCTCGGTGGAGCTTTGGGTTCTTTGTGTAGACGCCGTCGATGTCGGTTGCGTTGATGATGAGGTCTGCTTGCATGGCTCCCGCGAATATTACTGCCCGGTAGTCGGTGCTGCTTCCAGGTTTGTATCCTCCGCCGACTAATACTTTGCCGCTTGGCGCGTGTTTTAAGTCGCTGCCTCGTTGATAGATTCGGGTTTGGTCGGCTATGTCGCCTAGTGCTGCGGTGAATAGCAGGGCGTTTATGTGGGTGGATTTGACGCCTAGGTTGTCCTGTATGTCGTGTGATGCGTTTAGTTGTTTGGCGGCTTCTATGAAGTATCGTGCGGGTTTTCCTCCGCCGCATACTACCATCAGTGTATGTCCTTCGCTGTGGAGGCGTCTGATTATGGCGGCGTAGCGTTTGTAGTTCTCGGGGTTGAGGGTGATGTGGGGGTCAGTGTTTTTTCCTGTGAGTAGGCTTCCTCCGAGGCTGATGGCGATCTTCATGTATGGTATGTTTGGTGTCTTGATGTTTATGTTTTTTCTGGGGAACGATTTTAAATGGGCGGTGTGTTTGTATTGTTCGGCGTGCGGGGGTTCCCGAGAGGCCAAAGGGGCAGGACTCAAGATCCTCTAGCTCAGGCTTTCGAGGGTTCGAATCCCTCCCCCCGCACCTGTTTTTGATATAACTGGTAGGTGGTTATATGGGGAAAAAATAAATCTTTTGTTTCCATCTTTTTTTAGTTGCTTTTTTTATGTGTTTTTGTGGTGTTTAGTTTTATATTATAGATTGTGGTGTGCTGATTAATTGGATATTCTGGGTTTCAGTATTCATGAGGCAGGGATTAGGGCCTGATGGATTAGTCCTCCGTGGGTTCGAACCCCACACCCCGCACCAATTCTGGTAACAGTGAACGGATACTCGGTGCATTTATTGAGATGTGAATTAGTGTGAAGAAGTAATAATTGGTTTTTTCACGGTTTCTTTTTGGGTTTTGAAATTAGCTTAATGTAATTAGAGATGGGTGTTACAGACAATAATAGCTGTATTTAGTGTGGTATATCAAGAAAAAGGATCAGCGTAAGCATAGACGAAGACCTACTTGAAGAAGTAGATAAGTTCCTCGAAACCACATATAAATACGCTGACAGATCCCACTTCATAGAATACGCAATGAGTCAATTGCTAGAAAAAGAAAAAGCATAGTGAGTTTTTCTAGAGCATTTTTTATACGAATATGAAAGTATACTACTTTTATGGTAAACTGGACTTACAGGTACTTTGACGATGGAATCCAAGTTTTCCTAAGTGGGCATGATAGGGGAAAATATGAATATTTACCAGAGAAACATTGTGACAAGTGCAGTTACCCAACAACCACCATTCCTTGGTGTTTATCGTGTGCGGATCTATACGGATTTAATAAAATATACGCCCTTGGAATATACCGAGCTAATAAAAATGCAAGAGGAGAATGGGACCATCCCCTATCTTCACACATTAGATTTCTGAAGAAAAAAGACATATGGGCTGAGCCACTCGGACATGCGTTATCATATTATATAGATAAAAAATATTTTGATTTGTCAGATTCAAATTATATCGTACCTATCCCTGCACACCAGAATACAATAAAATCAAGAGGATATAATCAGGCGGAGATGATAGCACGTGAAGTGTCAAAATACCACGGAATATCTCTAATTCAGCCACTAGATAAAATACTGGATATTGAACTACGTGATCTAGGTCGAGCTGAAAGATTTGAGGCTGTAAAAAAATCATATATATTTAAACAAACACACAAGAAACAAATCACAGGTTCAAAAATCCTATTAATCGATGATGTAGTAACCACTGGAGCTACTGTGTCTCAGTGTTCTGAAATACTAAGAAACAATGGCGCAACTGAAGTAAATGTAGCGATACTGGGGAGAACATATGGTTAGAGAACAAGAAGAAGTCTATTGGTTAGCTTTTCAAGAAGTTCGAGATCTTATCCCCATTGAGATAGTTCTATCAATGATAAAAAAACATGGCTCACTAGCAGAATTCTGGATGGCTGGTATGGATGAATTAGAGAAATATATAATTAACAAGAATAAGCTGAAGCGGTTTTACGATTTTGTTGATAATGTCGATCTTGGGATATTTGATGACATATTAACAACTATACTCAATAAGAACATCAGTTTAATCAAATACACAGACCAAGATTATCCAGAAAAGCTAAAATATTCAACTGCTAAAACTTTCCAGCCACCTTTTGTATTGCTAAAAAATGGAAAACACAACATTAATGAAAAAATGGTTGCAATCGTAGGAACAAGGAATGCTTCTGCATATGCTCGAAATATTGCAAGAACATTAGCCCAAGAATTAGCAATAAGAGAAAATACTATAATTAGTGGATTAGCAAGGGGAATAGATTACGAAGCACATTCAGGAGCTCTTTCTGTTAAAGGCGGAAAAACAATCGCAGTTCTACCTTGGATGGAACCAATCTACCCACCAGAACACCAAGTATTCTCAAATGCTATAATAGAGAATGGATGTATACTTAGTGAAAGATTTTATCAAAACGCATTAGACACAAAAAAATTATCTAGATACCAATTTGTTGAACGTAACAGAATCATAAGTGCTTTGGCGGACTATGTAGTTGCTGTGGAGTCTGGAATCTCGGGAGGAACTATACATCAAGTGGAAATTGCCATTGAACAAAAGAAACCAGTTTTCACATTTGTACCACAGAAAAAAGCAAGATCGGAAGTAATTGAAGGATTCAACATTATGGTAACCAAGGGAGCCAGACCAATTTCAGATATTACAGATTTAATCGAGGACAAGAAATACACTCAAAGTAAACTTTACATTTAAATAATAGTTTTTAGAATTAAAACATTAATGAAAGCAAACGATTTTCATGTAAATATTATTAATGGAAAAGATTTCATCAGTGAGATACTTGAAGCAGTAAAAAAAGGTACTTTAAAAGAGCCTTTCTATCCCAAGGACATTAAGAAAGCAGTTCCGGGGTGGGGAATCCGAACGTATATTCAATTTCCTTGGAAGCATTGTTTACAAAATAAAGATTTAGACACAACTGCCCTTTTTTATTATATTGGTGAAGACTATCCAGAACCTAAAAATCCCATATACCAAAATAGATTATATCGATTATTAAGAAATTCCGATGTTAACCAATTTTTAGTTAATTGATAAAAAAAAGGGATATTACCACTTTAAGTAGGTTCTAACCGAGAACATAATCTGTTTAATTGTTAGAACAAGAAAACTGAAAAATATACGAGTCTCAGAGATGTAGTTATCCAATGAATACTTTGAGTTCCACTCCAAACCTTCCTAAAGTACAAGCCTCAATAATAGCAACAAAAGGATGGTTGAGAACTACATGAAAGTTAGAGATATCTATGTACGGTCCAGATGGAAGATATAATACTGCATATGCTTCATTAAACAAATCATCTACGTTAACCTTAGCAAGCCTACTTGAAAGGGCATTATCGACAATTGATAAAACTAAACTAAATTCTGGTGCGGGAGTCTTTCAACAAAGAATAGGACGTGTGAGTGGTGTAACCGTTAATGTTTATGGAAATATAGGTAGTTTAGGTACTAGAATACAAATGGAGACCAGCACTCGTTATTATCATCGTTCATTAAATAGAAGTCAAACAGAATTATGGATTAGAGAATTACGTTTGGTCCCTGATAAAGGAAATGAGTTGGTTACAACCTTAAGAAAAATGTAATGTTGAGTTATCAGAGAAAAAACGGGTGATATCTCCACAGACGGTAGGATTCGAATCCCTCCCCCCGCACCTATCTGATAATTATGGGCAGTAGCTCGGCGATTTTTTTCTTATCGATCGGTGGCTGTGCGCTGTTTTATGCGTTACCAATACGCTTTTCGTCATTATTCGTGAGGTGATCAGGGGTGTTCTGGGGTTGATTTTGTGTTTGGGGGATCTTTTATGGCTTTGCGTGTTGACCCCCCCTATTTGCCGCGGTTCTTAGTCGCTGAGATTTCTGAAGATGAACGAATTGTGGATAAAATTATGGATTGATTAATTTGATGACTTTATGTGCCTTTAATGGGTCTCTTAGCTCCAGCATATTTACACCCACGCCATGACAAGTAGCATAGCCTCCGGGAATTAATTTAATCCATACACTATCCTCTATAAGGTTTTTAGGCAAATCAAAACCCAAAACCTTCCTATACAAAGTAGCTGCTTTACCGTCACCGTATTCAAGAGTCTCTGCCTTTGCCTTGAAGCTGATGGAGGCAGGGGGTGCAACGCCTATCATTCTATGTAAAAGGTTCTTGTAGAAAGGAATAGTGACGCTGACATTATTGTTCTCTGCTATGTTCCTGATTTTAGCCGCTTTTTTACCAGTTAGGATATAGATTATGTAGCCATCACTGGCATAGACCACGACGCTGCTTTGTGGCGCTCCTTTTGTGGATGATGTTGATAATGTGAGCCATCTATTTTTGCGGATAATATCTCTGACTTCACTTTCAA
>CAYUTB010000023.1:0-23239 GCA_964447425.1 uncultured Candidatus Bathyarchaeia archaeon | reverse complement strand
GCATAAACTGGGCTTAAACGCCCTCCCTTTTATTTACAACGTGTAAGATACTTACTTCCTTACTAGTAGAATATACCATATTTTAAAATTTTAAAATACTAGACAAATATTGGTTATTTTTTTTATATCTGATAGTATATATACAATTTAATCAGTAACTAGTAATTACGGGTGTGCGTGAAAATGAGTCAAGGTTCAAATGTAAATATTTTTTCGTGTTACAGGTGTGTGTTGCTATTTCATAGTTTTAATCTTTTAATATAATATAAGTATATGATTATTAAGTCATATTACGTATATGTAAATATGACATACTACACGGTTTTCCCGCATAAAGAGCAAGGCATCACAATCTACCATATGGATAAGGAATGTGCAAAAAGAAGCATGAATAAAATGGTTAAAAATAGTTTACTGATACGAGAGGGAAACCCAACCCGCTCTATGACTCCCTGCCCTTTATGCACCAAAGAAGGGAAAAAGTAACCAAAACTCACTCTTTTCTCGATCGAGCAAATAAATGGAAAAAAAACCTTATCATGAAAACTGGTTTATCTGTTAACGCGAACTTATAACACGTTTTTCTAATATTAAAACAACCAAATTAACGAGTTTTTTAAATGATATTCGCCAATAAATCCTAAAGATAATGTTTAATACATCATATCTGAAATAGTAACAAGAAGAAGTATAAGCTAATCGGGGAATTTACAACAAAGATCCTATCCTTTACTGAGTTTTCCCATCATTCTTACCTTCAGACGTTGACCATCATGAAAATTTGCATAATATCAGAAAATTCTTACCCAGTAAACACAGGAGGCGTTAGCGAATGGTGCCACTCTTTAGTTTCTGAGTTAAGTGAATACGACTTCAATATATTTACAATAGCACCAAACAATAAGAAGCTCTATACAACACCCGATAACGTGGACATTAAAATTGCTAAAATGAACCAACCTTCATTTGATTCTAATGTGAAAAAAAATAGATCAATTAAAAAAGTAATGGAATCCCTTGAACCTGTTCTAAAAGGTGAACCGCTGGACTGCAAAAAAATTCTTACTGAAATATCTAACAGCAAAATATTTGCAAAGGAGTTAATTTCTTCAAAAGAAAACAAAGAGCTACTTCTAAAATATTATCAACAAAACTACAACCATCAACCTTTTGCGCCTTTTTATTACTCCTGGACAAGCCTCTACTATCTATTATACAAGACCCTTGAGTTGGTTAATGAAGTTCCTGAAACAGACATAATTCACGCACTAAACTCAGGATATGCAGGTCTGCTAGGGAGCATATGTAAGGTATCAACAGACACACCTCTTTTAATAAACGAACATGGACTTTACCTAAAAGAACGATTATTTGAACTAAAGCACAGCGAGATACCTCAGTGGCTACATGGGTTCTATAACATGTTCTTTAACTCTCTCGTTAAAACTTCCTACCAGTACAGTGACCAAATAGTATCAGTCTGCAGAGATCATATAGCATACCAGAAAGAAATCTATTCGAAGATCAAACCCACTGTTATATATAACGGGATAGATACTAACAAATTTAAATTTGATTTCACGGAAAACAATGAAACCCCTTCAGTAGGAACAGTTAGCCGTATCACCCCCATTAAAGATCAACTGACCTTTATCAGGTCAATACCCGAAGTTATCGAGAAAAATGACGCCACCTTTTACATAGTTGGAGGCATCCAAGATCAAGAATACTATGATGAGTGTATTGATCTCGCGGAATCGTTGGGAGTAAAAGAAAACATCGAGTTTACCGGGATTCAGAATAGCTCTGAATGGTACCCTAAATTTGATGTATTTGCCCTTCCCTCGCTTTCTGAAGGTTTTCCCTTGACTATACTTGAAGCACTTAGCACTGGGACTCCTTGTATCGCTACTAACGTCGGAGGAGTCCCTGAGATTTTAGATGAAAAATTTCTTGTGAATAAATGGGACCCTTCTGCTCTAGCTGGTAAAATAAACTGGTTACTTCAAAACCCTGATGTAAGGCGTAAAATCGCTCATCACGGTAGAACGATTATCGAGAAGAGATTTAGCGTAAACAATATGATTTCAGGGTATGAAAAAATATATGAGGTTATGGTATGACTGCGATTACTTTTCCATTAAATAAATTTCCGGGGCAGGTACATCATAATAATATAGGGTTTACTGGACATATCATAGCTCACCCCATTATTCTAGGCGCGTTACTGCTTTTCCATTTAACTATATCATTAAAAATGGGATTTGATACGTTGAGGATTATTCTGAGTTTTACTCCAGCCTTATTTATAATCTCTTTTTTTATGGTTTACTTAATTAAATTTCGCAAAAGAAAATCTGATTACTTCGGGTTATCACTTGAAAAGTTTGAGGCATTATTTGATGAGGATCGTCTTTTCTTTAAAAAAATGTTTAGCATTGGATTTGTTTTATCTATACTTGTTTGGGGGCTTAGTTTACTATATCCCTCAATACCAACGTTATCATATCTAGTGGTAAACTCCATTCTAATGGTAACAGTTTTTTTCCGGACAACTTTAGAAGGAATATACACATCAAAGAAATTATGGAGCGTTTTGTTTATTTTATTATTTATTGAGGGCTTTTATTGGATTCTACTTGAGTATTTCCCATTGTTCGACTTTGTGTTGATTCCAATTATCTTCATATTTTATTATAGAACATTACAAAAATATGAGACCTATGAACCCATCAAACTCCTTCAAAAAATAATAACCTAATTAATTTAGGAATAACCGCACATTCACTCATACTAATACGTGTTATATCTCCACTTTTTTGTGTTTTAAGACAAATTCTAGAGATATACTTTAGTTATCTTTAGTATCAGTATGTTTTCATCAAGTGGATTTCGGCCTTTAATTATCTTTATAAGAGTTAGCCCTATTATCTAGCTGGAGATTTCTAAAATCAACTCAAATGAGGCATGTTACACTTCATCAAAAAATAAGGATGAACAAAAACCAGTATCCGCTATTATAATTGGAGCTGGAGAGAGAGGTAAAATTTATGCTGGGTACTCAAAAAAACACCCTGAAAAGCTAAAAATAATAGGCGTATCTGATCCAAATGAAAGAAAAAGAAAATATTTCATTGAAAATTACAGTATACCTTCTTTAAACGTCTTTAAGGACTGGAGTGAAGTTTTTAAACGAGCAAGATTTGCAGACGCTGTAATAATTGCTACTCCTGATAGATTACATTTTGAGCCAACAATATCAGCAGCAGAGAAGGGCTACCATATTTTACTAGAAAAACCCATGGCACCAACTGAAGAGGAGTGTCGAAGAATAGTAGAAAAAGTCATAGAGACAGGTATAATATTCAGTGTTTGTCACGTTCTTAGGCACACCAATTTTTCGCGGGAATTAAAAGGGCTCTTAGACTCTGAAGCAATTGGTGATATCGTATCCATACAGCACCTTGAACCGGTTGGTTACTGGCATCAAGCACATTCATTTGTTAGGGGAAATTGGAGAAGAAGTGATGAGTCAAACTCGATGCTATTAGCGAAAGCATGCCATGATGTGGATTGGATAAGATACATGATGGGAGAAAAATGCATGGCTGTAGCGTCTTTCGGATATCTCAGTCACTTTAGACAAGAGCGAAAACCATTAAACGCGGCTGAAAGATGCTTTGATTGCCCTAAAGACGTTGAAAATAAATGCCCTTACTCGGCTTTGAAGATATACTTGGGATTCTATGAAAAAGGAGTGAAGGAATGGCCTATTGACGTACTCGTAGAAGATGTTGATATTAAAAATTTACAGAAAGCCATCGAAGAAGGCCCTTATGGACGTTGCGTATATGCATGTGACAACGATGCTGTCGATAATCAAGTAACGATAATGGAGTTTGAGGGAGGAAGAACTGCATCCTTTACCATGACTGCTTTTACGGAGTTAGCCCCAAGAAAAACCCGGGTCTTTGGTACAAAAGGAGAGATAGATGCCGACAGCAGATATATTCGAGTCTACAGTTTTCTTGAAAACCAGTGGACGGTTATAGACACTGCTAGAGATGCAAGTGATCTTACAGATCATGGTGGAGGCGATTTTGGTGTAATCAAAAACTTTGTAGACGCCGTTGGGCAAAACGATCCCTCTCATATTCTAACTGGTCCATTAGAAACCTTAGAGAGCCATCTCATCGTATTTGCAGCGGAAAGGTCAAGATATGAAAGAAATTTAATCAATATTAACGTCAATTAAAACTGTTTAAGGCGTTTAACTTAAGATAATCCGTCTTATAATCAATAAAATCTGTATCTTTAAGCCTGTGGGGAGCCATATCCCCTAAAAAGCGTATCTGAACCGGTCTTTAGTTCTAATAATAGGTGGGTTATTCGTGGTTGTCGTGTGGTACTATGATTGTGGTACTCTTGGACGCAGTGTTCCCTGCTGCATCACTTACCGTGTAAGTGATAGTATTGACCCTGCCTTGCCCCGTTCCACATCTTTCAACATGTAACTCCAAAGTAATCTGGGTAAATAATGGTTGGTGTAGAGGAAGCCTCAGAGCTTGTGATAGGCGCCTATGTCAATGATGGTTGCCGGTACAGTGTCAAACAGGTGGGAAAATATGGTTACATCCGGCGTAGGAAAAAAAGGAGAAAAAGACACAAGTCGCACCCTTTGATGGTGGGCTCAGAAAAAATAGAGAAAACACAGAACCCCAAAAAAGGCAGGTACGTGAGGTCCGGAGGCTTCGCGATAAACCCCATGACGCTCTCACAACTCTGTCTAATGGGTTTGTAACAAAGTCGCGACTCTAAACAAAAGAGGATTTGGATTAACCTCTTGTTTTCCGGCTTCTGAACCCCCTCGGGTAGATTTATAGATCACGCCAACCATGCCATCATATGGACTCCTTAGACTCCTTCCACTCCTACCTCCTCAGAAAACTATACATGAAAACATCACGAAACGGCGACAAACTCGTTGAAGCAGAGAAACAAATAGACTGGGAAGCCTTCCGCCCAATCATCAAACCCATAAGTTTCAAATAGAATCCTTTATAGAACAATGGCGCAACAATTCTACGATCAATAAATGTCAGAGCCGGCTGAGGAAAACAAGGAAAATAACAATAATGGCGGGCTTTTATCACTGTATTGTGATCAATGCGGAACCGAGTACAAGGAAGGAGATGTCTACTGCCCCAAGTGCGGAGCTCAGGTAACCAAGCCATCAGGGGAAGGATACGTAGAGTTGGCGACATGGACCCAGCGGTTTATCTCCTTGGTCATCGACGGGATCATACTGGGCATCGTATTATCAGCGCTGAACCTACCCGGCTACCGTATGGTTCAGGGAGTCAACATAAAGTTCGGGATAGACAACGTACTGGAGTTCCTCTACTTCATGTTCATGGACCACTACTACGGCCAGAGCATAGGCAAGAAAGTGATGAACCTACGCATCACAAAGGAAGGAGGCGCATCCCTCAGCCTAGTAGACGCAGCCATAGAATCCTTCGGGAAGGTCTTCCTGCTACCCTTCGACTTCCTCATCGGGTACTTCATGTACCGTGATAAGAATCAGAGGCTATTCAACTACCTCTCAGACACGGTTGTAATCCGCGAGGAATAGAAAAAATAACGACCGTAATTACGGACGAAATAATAAATAACGTCTGTAATTACAGACGAAATCCCGCCCAGTTTAGACTTGGAACATCTCAGGGTGTCTGAGATGCCAGCCGGTTCTCTCCTGATACATCTTGGCGATGCCTAGAATGATGTTCTCGTCGTAGGGGTGTCCCATGAACTGGATGCCAGTTGGTAATCCTTCTTCGCTGAAGCCGCTGGGTACCCCTATTGATGGTAGCCCTGCGCCGTTGCCGACGGCTCCCATGATGTCTCCATGTGCCCATGGTCTGCGCACGGGGAAAGGCTGATCTATTGGGTGAGCTGTGGTGCCGCTTGTCGGCGCGATCACAGCATCATAGCCATCCATCATATCCTCGGCGATCGTGCACATCTTCTCACGTAGCCGTAATGCTCTCAGGTAGTCTTTTGCCAGTATCTGGCTTCTAGCGTATGGACCGTATCTGTCCTCTGGGGCTGTTAGCTCCGCCGCGAGTCCCTTCTCTGTGAAGTCGTCGAAGGCGGCTGCAGCTTCTCCGCCTAGGATGGCTCTCGTTATTGCCTCGTACGGAAACTCTGGGAACATGATTTCCTCGATGGTGCAGTATTTTTCCAGTACCCTTGTGGCTTGCCTGAAGTTTTCTGTTACTGCTTCCTGTTTTCCCTCTAATACGCCTTTGATTACCGCGACTTTGAAGTCTCGCTCTTCTGGCTCATAGCTCCACTTCTCATCTGCTGTACTGGGGTCCGAGGGGTCCTTCCCTGAGATGGCTTCAAGGACCAGCCCGCAGTCATCAGCGCATAGACAGAGGGGCCCTAGTTTATCGAGGGTCCAGCTTAACGCCATGGCGCCGTGCCTGCTGACCCTGCCATAGGTAGGTCTTAGTCCAGCTACGCCGCAGTTGTTGCTTGGGCTCAGTATGCTGCCCCATGTCTCTGAGCCGATGGCGAAGGGGACGATTCCAGCTGATACCGCTGAGCCTGAGCCGCTGCTGCTTCCACCGCTCCAGTGTTTGAGGCTCCAGGGGGTTGCGCATGGACCTGTGAAGCTGGCGTTTGGCTGTTTGTATCCCATTCCCCCTGCTAGTTCTATCATCGCGAGTTTTGCTACGAGCACTGATCCCGCTTCTTCAAGTTTCTTTACGATGGTTGCGTCTTCTTTGAACTGCTGGTTTCTGAGGGGGTAGGCGCCCCACGTCGTCGGTATGCCCCCTGATGTTGCTATGAGGTCTTTGGCTCCCCATGGTATTCCGTGCAGTGGGCCCCTGTTTTTTCTCTTTTTGAGTTCTGTTTCTGCTCGTTTCGCCTGTTGGTGTGCCCTTTTCTCTGTGATGGTTACGACGCAGTTTAACGTTGGACCATATTTTCTGAGTCTCTCCAAACTGATCTGGGTTAGCTCTGTGGGTTTTGCTTCACCTGATTGGATGGCATCAGATAGCTCCCTGATGGTCTTGTAGATCATCGCCTATCCTTCCTGTAGGGCTTGAAGACGCTGTATGGCTCATCGCTGTTCTCAAGGGGCGTTTTTCTTAGCTGCTCCACCCCCGCTATCATGGGGTCTATGCTTGCCTCGACTGCTGTGAGTTGCTCCTCATCAAGCCTGTCCCCGTAAAGGGTCTTGATGCGTTCAAACATGTGCTCTTTCTCGGTCTTAGAATAGGTCATAGTGTAGGGTTCTCTGGATGGGCTAAAAGATTTTCATGACATGGGATATTGTTCTATAATTCTCAAATACGGTCCAAGCATGCCCTATTCATATTGACGGCAAAAGCCCTTCCCCCCACTGACAAGTACGTTGTCCTGCATATCGATGACGAGGATGAACAGCTCTTCTTCGCCAAGACCTTCCTAGAGGAATCAGATCCATCCCTTGAGATCGTCTCGGTGAAGAGCGCCGAGGATATGCTTAACAAGTTGAATGATCGGGTTGATTGTATCGTTTCTGATTATGTTATGCCTAATGTTAATGGCATGGACCTTTGTAGATTGGTGAAGGAGAAGCATAACATTCCCTTCATCATGTATACGGGTAGGGGCAGCGAGGTCGTCGCAGAGGCGGCGTTCCAAGCAGGGGTAGACGATTATGTGAGGAAGGAGGTGGACCCAAGCCACTATCAGCTCTTGGCGCGTCGCATAAAGAGCCACGCCGAGTCCAATCGTAACAAGCGTGACGAGAAACGGTATCAGGGCAGGCTTGAGGGTGTTAGGCGTAACCTGAGTCTCATCGCATCAGCGAATTCCATTGAGGATGTTGCATCCACTACCTTCAAGATTCTTGATGAGGTGATGGGGTTTCGCAGGTGCTCCTTCTCTTTGATTGAAGATGGTGAGCAGAGACATGTCCAGAGCATGGGAGATGCGAGTGATGTTAAATGGAGTCCATCAGAGTTTGAGAATGGCATAACTCAGATGGAACTGGATGATTCATGGGCTTTGATTGTCCCATTGATGATGGACACTGCCCATGGAGTGCTAACCATCTATCAGTTTTCGTCCTTCAGCCAGCACGATTACCCGATTATGGAGGCTATCTCCCTACTAGTTGCGCAGGCGATTACACGCGTCAAACAGGTTGAGACCATCAGCGCCTCCGAGAAGCAGTTCAGGAGTATCGTCGAGAACGTACAGGATGTAATCATACTAACTACACCAGAAGGGGTCATCAACTATGTCTCGCCATCAGCAGAGGCGTTTCAGTATAAACCACATGAGCTAAAGGATAACATGTGGGGTGAATTTGTACTAGAAGAGGATCTAGATAAGATCGCGGAGTTCTACAGGGGCTCAATGCTGGGTGAGGCTGGCAAGATCAATGAGTACAGGATAAGAGGTGGGGACGGAGAGACCCACTGGGTGAGCCACAGCTGGACCCCGGTAGTGGTAGATGGGGTGGTGAAGCAGGTGGTAAGCGCCGTCAATGATATTACGTGGAGGAAGAAGATCGAGAGCACCCTCTACACGAGTCTTGATGAGCTTGAGAAAGCCAACAGGGACCTCAACGATTTCACACATATCGTGAGCCACGACCTTAAGGCTCCGCTGATGACTATTGAGAGCTTCAGTAGTTTCCTCCTTGAGGATTACCTTGATGTGGTCGATGAGACTGGTCAGGAGTATCTGGACTCCATCATCAAAGCATCGAATAATATGCGGGAACTCATCGATAACCTGCTTACTCTATCCAGGGTCGGACGCATCGACACCGATTACAGCACCGTGGATATGAATGAGTTGCTGGAAGAGGTAAAAGAGGAGCTTAGACCCCAGATCGAGATGAAACAGACTAGAATAATGGGGCAGAGTCTGCCTGTACTGGTGACTCAGAGAACCTGGATGAAACAAGTCTTGATGAATCTGGTGGGGAACGGGATCAAGTTTAACGAGGCGAACCCACCGAGGGTTGAGGTTACCTGTGAGAAGACAGATGACTGTTACCACTTCCGGGTAAGGGACAACGGTATAGGTATTCCCGAGGATCAGCAAGAGCATCTATTCAAGCTCTTCCAGCGTCTGGAGCACACCAACAAGTACCCCGGTACCGGAGCTGGACTCAGCATATGCAAGAAGATCATCGAGTCACTGGGAGGCAGGATATGGGTGGAGAGCAGGGAAGGCTATGGGAGCACATTTAATTTCACTGTTCAAAGTGTTGATTCTGGGGCTATTATGGATTCATCTCTTAGTGTTGATGTTTCTATCGAGGAATTAGTGGAGTAGAGATGAGGAATCTTAACACAGATTTCAAGCGGATAATGCTTTTTATTGAAAATATCTTGTGAGAGACATATGAAGCGTCTATTCATAGATTTAGGAGGTAGTGTGGATGAGTGAACGAGTCTTCCATGTATTAATGGTGGAGGATAACCCTAACCACTACAAGATACTCCAGCGCTTCATAAAGAAATCAGGAAAATCCATCGAAGTAGACTTAGTGCCATCTGCGCATGAGTTCTTCAACGTGTTTTTTGCCAAGAACTATGACCTGATTATGCTGGACTATAACTTGGCTCAGTTTACCGGGTTGAGCATCCTCAAGAAGCTGAATGAGCTCGATGTTATCACCCCCATCGTCATGGTTACGCAGCAGAAGGACCCTGAGATCGCGATTAACGCGATGAAGATGGGTGCAGTGGATTTCATCATTAAATCAAAGGAGAACTTTGAGCATCTCCCAGAGAAGATCATCGCGTATGTCACAGAGTACGAGAACGAGTTAGCCAATAACGATTTGTTCAAGCTCAAGCGCCAGAACCTCCTCAGAAACGGAGAGGTTCGGGAGCTGATAAGGTATCTTATCACGAATAAGCAGTTTGAGCTCAATCCCAAGAGCAGTATGTATCATTACTATACTCCAGGGCATGTCGAGCTGGAGATGGAGAAGGAGACGCTGGATAAGATACTGCAGGTATTGACCGTCAACAGGATGATGGTGAAGAAGCCTATTGGCGTCAAGGTGACTTGCCCCAGATGTGACAGCGATGATGTGGTGGCTGTGCCTGTCTGCCCAAAGTGTGGCGGAAAGGTCTTCGTGAAGAATACCAGTGGCGGTGATACCCCTCTTCGTTGTCTCAGCGGCTGTGGCGCAGCCTTTGATGAGGTGAAGGTAGCCTACAAGTGTAACTCTTGTTTCAAGGAGTTCCCTCAGGAGGATAGCCGATACAAGCACGTGTATGTCTATCAGGTGAACCCCCAGATGCTTGAGGAACTCAAGCAGGTGCTGGTTAGCAGCGATGAGGCTCAGCTATGGGAGGAGAAGAACAAGCAGTACGCGGAGAACATTGAGCAGACCAAGAAGATGCATGAAGAGATTAGGACTCAGCTCCGCGCCCTTGTAGAGCAGCAGATCAAAAAGAGTTAGGTTAGGCTTGGGCTTTATACATGCCCGTTTCATTCACTGCTTTGACGAGTGCCTCTTTGCTGACGCTGTCTTCTGCTTGGATGACTGCGGTTCCTTTCTTGTGGTCAACCTTGGCTGATTGTACGCCCTTTACTGACTCCAGTGCCTTTTTGACTCTCATCTCACAGTGGGTACAACTCATTCCAGTTACTTTAAGCTCGATCTGCTTCGATTCAAACACCTCAAAGATTCTTCTCGATCCGTAGATTATAAACATGCAGTGATAGTTTATACAGCGCCCCGTTCGGTAAATACTTGTGAGTGATTCAAAAGAGGGGAAATCCAAGACCCTCGTCATACCTGTGAAGGGGATGCACTGCGCCACATGCGCACTCAGCATCAGCAACAGCCTGTACAAGAAGGAGGGCATCAAGAAAGCCGATGTCAACTATGGCACAGACAAGGCTGTAATCGAGTATGACCCCGATAAGATAAGCCTAGAAGAGATAGGTGACACCATACGTGAACTGGAGTACGAGCCAGTCATGCCGGGTGACGAGAAGACCCGGGAGGTAACCATGCGGATTTTAGGCATGACATGCGCTGCATGCGTAGCTGCGGTCGAGAAGGCGCTTGGGCGTGTTCCGGGGGTCGAGAGTGCTGTGGTGAACCTAGCCACTGAGAGGGCTTTTGTGAAGTATAACCCCAAGTTGGCCAGTATCGTTGATCTCCGTGAGGCTGTCAGGAGTCAGGGATATGATGTGGCTGATGAGGAAGAGGTTGATGTTTATGAGAAGGAGCTTGAGAAGGCGAAGCAGCGTGTGATACGGAGCTGGTTATTCACTATCCCCATCATCCTCTGGATGATCCCAGAGATGGTATTCGGAATAATGTGGCCGACTCCCTTCCTATTCAACCTAGGCATCACGATCCTAAGTGCCCCCGCTATCTTCTGGGTCGGCTGGCCCACCATCAAATCCGGTTGGGCTTCAGTGACCCATGGCTCGGCTAACATGGATCTGCTTATCGCCATGGGTACTATCATCGCTTGGTTGACTGGTCCAGCGAGTTTCGTCTCACCTCTGTTTAACTACGCTGGGAGCAGCACCATGATCCTGAGCTTCAACCTCACAGGCAAATACTATGAGGCGTTGGCTAAGGGTCAGAGCAGCCAAGCCATCAGGCAGCTGTTGAAGATGGAGGCAAAATTCGCCCTCGTCCTCGTGGATGGGGCAGAGAAGGAGATCCCCATGGATCAGGTTAAGGCTGGTGATGTCATGATTGTGAAGCCCGGTGAGAAGATCCCCACCGATGGGCGTGTGGTTATGGGTGAGAGCAGCGTGGATGAGTCCATGGCCACCGGTGAATCCATGCCAGTTACGAAGCATGTGGGTGATGAGGTTATCGGCGCCACTGTTAATCAGGATGGCTTGCTGCATGTGGAGGCGACTCGTATCGGTAAGGATACCTTCCTCGCTCAGATCGTTAAGATGGTTGAGGAGGCGCAGGGCACAAAGGTTCCTATTCAGAAGTTCGCTGATGATGTAATCGCGATTTTTGTCCCTGTGGTTAT
This sequence comes from uncultured Candidatus Bathyarchaeia archaeon, assembly GCA_964447425.1. Lineage (GTDB taxonomy): Archaea > Thermoproteota > Bathyarchaeia > TCS64 > TCS64 > RBG-16-57-9. The sequence goes on along the minus strand of CAYUTB010000023.1, from coordinate 11,198 downwards.
CGTTGTGGCTTTCCTCACATTAGTCGCGTGGATGGTGCTGCCAGGTCCATTCAACAGGGTGCTAGCTTGGGGTGACACATTCATCCCGTGGGTGGATACTAGCTTACCTCAGCTGATGCTTGCGATAAGCGCCATGATCAGCGTACTGGTTATCGCGTGTCCCTGCAGCCTAGGATTGGCTACCCCAACAGCGTTGATGGTGGGTACCGGTATGGGTGCAAAGAACGGGATACTAATCAGGCGAGGTGAGGCGATCCAGACCATGAAGGAGATCAAGGCAGTGGTGCTTGACAAGACGGGCACAATCACAAAGGGTAAGCCAGAGGTCACTGATATTATCGGTGATGATAAGCTCCTCTACTATGCGGCTAGTCTTGAGCAGGGCTCCGAGCATCCATTGGCGAGGGCTATCATACACAGCGCCTTGGATCGAAAACTTGAGTTAACCCAGCCAACTGACTTCAAGGCGTTACGCGGAGAAGGAGTGACCGGCAAGATCGATGATAAAGTCATCACGGTGGGCAAGCCCAGTCTCCTCAACGGTTTCCCCGATGGGCTCCAGAGGGAGTTTAGCAGGCTTCAGAGTGAGGCAAAGACTGTTATGGCTGTGGGTTTGGATGGTGAGCCGATCGGTATTATCGCCGTGGCTGATACTTTGAAGGATGATTCTGTGAAGGCGTTGAATGAGTTGAAGCGGATGGGTTTGAAGACCATCATGCTCACAGGTGATAACAAGGCGACTGCTGACGCGATTGCGGCTCAGGTTGGCATTGATGATGTCTACGCTGAGGTTATGCCAGATGAGAAGGTCAAGGTCGTGATTGATGCTCAGGAGAAGTATGGCATGGTTGCCATGGTGGGTGACGGTATCAATGATGCACCGGCTTTGGCGCAGGCGAACGTCGGTGTCGCCATCGGCACGGGCACTGATATCGCCATCGAGTCAGGTGACATCATCCTCGTCAGAGGAGACTTGACTGGGTTGGTGACCGCTATTAATCTGAGTAACGCGACGTTTGCCAAGATCAAGCAGAATCTCTTCTGGGCGTTCTTCTATAACGTCATCAGCATACCGGTCGCCGTACTGGGGCTTCTGCACCCGGTTATCGCCGAGTCAGCGATGGCGCTTAGCAGCATAACCGTGGTTACAAACGCGAATCTGCTGCGGAGAACCCGGATCAAGCCCAGCTACGTCGATTAACAATTTTTTTTTAAAAAAGAGGGTTTGATAGGCCTAGCGGTCTATCAGTTTAGTTTGGGCAGATGCCGTTGTTGCCCTGACCGCCATTTCCGCGTCCACCGAATCGCTGGCCGCTTCCACTGCCGTCACGTAGCTGACGACCGTAGCCGCCGCCCATTCCACCCATGTGTGGTCCGCTCCACTGTGGAGCATCGATTCCCCATTCTTGGAGCATTGAGGCTTTCATCGCCTGAATCTCCTCGTGGGTTGCGCCTGCTTCAAGCATGGCTTGGGTCTGCTCAGCAAGAGCAGTCCTCTGCTCCTCTGTGAGCTGTGCCCAGAAGCCCCTTCCGTTCATGAGTCCAAGGAGGGCTCCTGTTCCGTCGCATATGGCTGCGTCTGTGGCTGCTGTGTCTTGGGCTAGGACGAATCCTATTCCACCCATCATTATGGCGATTACCGCCAATCCCATTATCGTTAGGTTTCTTTTGTTCATGTTTTTACCAAACAAAGCATCATCATAGCGCTTATAATCGGTTTTTCAACATTGGTCCCGAGTTATTCCCAAATCTCTCTAGAATTAAACCCAAGTCATCTCTGCCTTGATCGAAGAGTTTTAACACGTAAAAAATGATTATTTGCTATATTGTCGCCCCCTCGGAAGAAGTATTTTGGCCACATCGTCCAGTGGATGATCGGTGGGACACGGGGTGGATTGAACAGGGCTAGGCTCATAAAGTTGTTATCGGATTCTCCGTTGAACGCTCACCAGTTGAGTCAAGAGCTTAGCCTGGATTACAGTACTATTCGGCACCACCTTGAGGTGATGGAGAAGAATGGCTTGGTTACCTCCATAGGGGATGGCTATGGGAAGGCGTATCTGTTGACCCAGGATATGCTGGATAATTATGATTTCTTCTTGGAGATTTGGGAGAAAATTGGGAATAAGGTGAAAAGTGATGATGAGTGATGGTGAGTCGATGAAGGAGAATAGGGCGCTGGCGGGTATTGTTGTTGTAGCTTTGATAATCGGCGTCATCGCGTTCTATGTTGCTTCTCAGAGCAGTTTTACCAATGGGCGTGGGATGGGGATTCATCAGGGTGGCGATTATGAGATCTATTACACCGTCAAGGCTGTTCTATCCAGTGTCAATGCTTTCCTCTTGATCAGTCTCACATCGATTTACTGGAAGGCTTACCGTGAGACTGGTCTGGAGTTCTCTTTGGGGTTGGTGATATTCTCATTTGCGTTACTGCTGTACTCCCTTGTATCAAACCCGCTTCTGGTGAGTGTAGCTGGTTTCAGGGGCTCTGGGCTCGGTCCATTCGCTATGCTTCCTGATCTGTTTACCTGCATAGCCTCGTTTACGCTGCTGTATATCAGCAGGTGATTAGATGGGTATGGTTACCTCATCTTTTTCTCTGTAATGATATGGGTCGTATGGGTCCAGTTCTTTTGTTGGGTCTGGTTCCTCTGCGATTGTAAACTCTGATAATATGTCTACGGTGTAGCTGTACTGGACCCTGAGGTGTTTCTCACCCTTGATGGTGGTTTCCTCTGTGTGGTCGATCTTGATGTCGCTGATGGAGACTTGGCTGAGGTGTCCGCTGCCCCCGGCTCTGTCACCTCTGCGTTTATCGAGGATTTCATTGATCTTTTCCAGTATCTGCTGCTCATTCATACCAGCTATACCTCCTCAAAGTCTCACGGTCAAAGTATGTGGATTTCCATAGGCGCTCCATGGTCTCCTCGGTGCCTGTGTAGATGATGGCGATGTTCCTCGCAGGGTAGCCTACCATGAATGCGTCTGCTCCGTATTTCTCGATGAGTTGGTTGATCCGGTGATCATCTATTTTTTTATCTGAGTGGACCCAGAGATAGTTTTTCTGTATGTGTATGGGTTCCTTGATGTCTTCCTCTGTTACCTTTCCTGATGCGTCGAGGAGTTTGTTGAGTTGTAGCCGGGTTTCCTCGGATGGGTCTTCCCTGTAGGGGAGCATGAGTATCATATCATGGTTTATGAGCACAATATTGGCGGGCACAGGGGCTTGTTTGACTGTGACATACTCATCGGTGCTGCATGGAACCCTTGGTAGAGCATAGAAGCGGGTGCCATTGATCTCGACATTGACTCCGTAGCTGGGTCCGTGGCTCCAATATGGGTCAGCGTAGATGTATGCTGGGTCGAGGGGTTTCACCGAGTCGAAGTGGGGTTTGAGGGCTTCTATGCTGCTGTATAGTGATCTTTGGCGATTTATCTCAGCGGTTATGAGTTCCTCTATGTCTGATGGGCTGCTGTTGGTGGCTCCTTTCATGTTGTTGAAGTATCGTTCGAAGGCTTGGCTCAGCGTCTCCCTGTATTGCTCAGGCTCTGATGAGCCCATGTAGGTGTCTATGGCGATTCTGTGCATCGTCTTTTTAATGGCTTCCTCGAATTCTCGGCGTGCCTCCACTAGTCCATTCATGTCGTATGGGCGCTGTTCGGGTATGTCTGAGGGCTTCAATCTGTAACTATTTTGGGCTCCATGTATAAATCAGGAGCGGTGAGTATTTTTTTATAGCCTCCTGTACTTGTTTCTGTGATGTCGATCCGCGTTGAAGTAATTGGCATAGAGCCTCCGTGTAAGAGATGCAAAGAGGCGTATGAGAACGTCTTGAAGGCTGCTGAATCTTTGAGGGCTGAGGGTGTCGTTGTTGAGGTCACAAAGCTGGATGCCATGGCTGATGAGACCGCCGAACGTTATGGCTTGGTCCTGACGCCTACGATCGTCGTGAATGGCGTGGTGAAGATACTGGGCAAGGTACCTGACCCGGGTGTGATTGTGAGGCTTATCCACAGGGAAATCGGCTGATATTGTTAAATTTGGGTGTGAGGTTTCACGTGAAATGAGTCACTTCAAGGGTGTTTTCTTTGATCTGCATGGGACTATTTTGTTGAGTGATGATGTGGATCACGCTTGGGAGACTTGGGTGCATGCTTTCCACGATGAGATGATTGAACGTGGAGCCACAGTAACTTTTGATAATTTTAAGGTCTATCTGGGTAATCTCTTTGAGAGTGATGCGCCCGAGTTTGATGAGCCGGGTTTCTCCTTGTTTATGAGGCGGGTAAAGGAGCTGGGGCACCGGCTTGGAGCTGAGATTCCATACGTGGAGATCCGTCCACTGGTTGATCGTTTGGTCAGGCTCTGGCACCGGGGTATGTATCTTGACCCTGAGACAGTTGAGATTCTGGGGCAGCTCAGGGAGCGTTATGTTGTTGGTTTAATCACAAACTGGGAACATACTCCCCGCATCTTCGAGCTTGTAGATGAGCTGGGTATGCATGGACTGTTTGACAGCATCGTGGTCTCAGATGATGTGGGATGCGCGAAACCTGATCCAAGGATTTTCAGTATCGCGTTGGAGAAGCATGGATTGATGGCTTCCGAGGCGGTCTATGTTGGGGACATGGATGTGGATGTTCAGGGGGCGCTGGGGGCTGGCTTGAAGCCTGTGCTTATCAAGCGCCTCGACTCGAATGGCACTTGGGACCCTTACTCGGATAAGAAGGACTGCGATTATGATCCGTCTGTTGTGTCTGTTATTCGCCGATTGAGTGAGTTGCCGGGGCTCCTAGAGTGAGATTCATATATTCTATATTTCTGGTAATCTTCGAATTGATTTGAAATGTTTCCATGTGCACGCGCATTTTGCATATATCTGCGCCTATGATGGAATACTTTTGCTCCCACAAAAAATATTAATTGATGCTGTGAACAGAGGAAATTTAGCTAAATCAGAGAAAGATGGACATTTAATTCATTATTACATTAGACTTCGTGATGAAGGAGGAAACTTGATCTGGATAGTTTCTGCAGGAATTCTTGAAAATGTAGAACAATATTATCATCGTTCCCACACATAGCATCTAATCGGGGGTTAGGGAATAACCCGAATACCTTTCCCAAATATGTTTGGATTGTATTCCCGTCATACTTGCGCATAACTAATTTTAAAAGTAAAATATGCTAACTATATTCTATGAGCATTCATTCTGGTTTGGAAAAATTCAAACCTAAAGCTCGTATAATTGAATTATTAGGAGAAGAATTAATTCCAAATTCAGTTATTGCTGTTTTTGAATTATTAAAAAACTCATAAAGAGAATTCTAGCAATTTGATTAAGATATTATACCCCTACGTTTCCATGCTTTTACTGCTGGATCGAGTTTATCTAAAATAAATGATTCAAAAGTAAGTACATGATCAGCGTCTCTGTAATGCGGGACCTTTTCTTTGATTTCTTTTGGTACAACCAGATTGATCTTATTATCCTTGATTCTCGGTAACTCCAATTCGGTTATTTTATCGTCGATAGTGGCCAGATAGAATCCCATACCTCTTGTGCCTTCATTGGTGATCTGTCTCCATCTTTCTCTAATAACCCGTTTCACCGTGAAAATAATACAGTCAATGGAGTTCTTTAGATAATATTCTTTATTAGGAAATAAGAAATCAGGTTGTCCATTAATTATTGGCTGTTCATCAAAAGGATAGTCTAATTGGTGAAACAGTTCATTTATAGTGTACTGAAAGGAGTATCCCGCTCTTGCTTTACGAGATTGTGATAGAGAGAGGAAAAAAGAATCAATGTCCTCAAAATAGGTGTTAATGGACTGGAGCAGTTCGTTTTTAGTGAATGTCTCTGGTAACTTATCAGCCAAATATTCACTTATAGCAATAGGAGCTGACTCATTCTGAGATATTAAAAATATTTCATATGCTTTTTTCTCTGTGTCAGTTACTAGTTTACTGAAATTCGATTTAATATATTCCTGATCATTGGCATGATCTCCCAGTGTTTTTACTAAAGCAGTTTTTTTAATCTCATCGGAACTCAGAATATAGTCTTTAAAAACCTCAAATATTGGACTCTTTTTTCTTCTTCTCACCATTTGATATCACTTTATAGTATATACATAGATGTGATAGAGGGCATTTATTACATAACGGTTTAGGTCTGCACACAGCCCTTGATAAATCAAGAACCGCGTAATTAAAAATCTGGAACTTAGTCACTGGCGTAATTTTCGAAACAAGATATCTAAAAGATGATTTTCTCCTCGTTTCTGGTCCAGTTTCAATACCCAGTACTCTTCCCCAAAGTCGTATGGAATTCGAGTCAATTAGAGGACTCCAGATATCTAGGTGTAATGATAGAAAAGCTGAAGCAACATAATCACCCACTCCGGGTAATTGAATCAATTCATTATAATTGTTTGATATTTCATTTTTTTCCTGCAGAAAGGATAAAAGTTCGATGATTTTTTCGATCCGCCAATTTAATCCTAAAGACCAAAGAATCTGCCTTATCTCACCCGCTTCTATTGGTGTTTTCAGATCTGGAACTTTTTCAATGAATGATTGATAAACTGGAAGCACCTGCTCTGCCCTGGTTCTCTGCAGCATAACTTCTACAATTAAAGCGTGAAGCCTTGACTTTGTGGATCTCCATGGAAAATCAACATAATTATCCTGTTCCCACCCAATAAGCAGGGAATGTAATTCACCTAATCTATCAGCTGAGATATCTTCTGACTCTTGTTTAGCTCGGATGTCTCCATGTGTAGACATTCTATCATTGCTCCAGCTATTCTTTCAACTACGGGCATAACCACCGAGTTCCCAAACTGCATATAGGCCTGTGTATCAGAGACTGGGATTTTAAATGAATCAGGGAATCCCATCAATCTTGCACACTCTCTCGGCGTCAATCTTCGCGGATTTTTTCCTTCCTGAGGGATAAGAATCTCTGAACCATCCTTGTAGTACCGGGCGCTCAGAGTTCTTGTGATCCCTTCAAGATCGGCAAGACCATATCCAAACCCATTACCCAGGGCTCTATGCTTCTTTCTGTAATCCTGCAGATATTTCCAGAGCTTATCAGACAAAGTGTATTTCTCTTCAACCTCTAGCTCGAGAATATCCCCTAGCTTAGGTTTAAGATCCTCATAGCTTGGGAAGTTGAACTCAGCTGGCTCCCTGAATCCAACAATAAAGATTCTCTCTCTATGTTGAGGAACCAGTTTAGCTGCATCAATGACTTCATGGTACACAGTATATCCAAGATCATTCTCCAGCGTATCCATTATGACTTTGAAGGTTTTTCCACCATCATGATTCTGCAGATGTTTTACATTTTCCAGCAGAAATGCCTGTGGTTGTTTTGCTTCCAGTATTCTCGCAATCTCAAAAAATAATGTTCCTTTGGTTTTATCCTGGAATCCATGAGGTATATCAAGGCTGTTTCTTTTTGAAACCCCTGATATAGAGAATGGCTGACATGGAAATCCCGCGAGTAGAATATCATGTTCGGGTATATCTTTGTTAGATATTTTTGTAATATCTCCGGCAGGCATTTCATGATAATTTACAAAGTAGGTTTCCTGGGCAAATTTGTTGTTTTCAGATGAGAATATGCAATTACACTCTACATTCTCAAAGGCCTGTCTAGTGCCTCCTATTCCTGCAAATAGATCTATGAATGTAAAGGGCATTGGGCTACCATCGAAACATAGTATTTGGAGCTTCTTAATCTTTCGGGTGTTACCATTTATGAAGAAATATCATCCTAAAACAACCTATTTCTCTTAAAGAGTGAGGATAAAACTCTCCGATCCCACTCTTCTCTCAAGATCTCTGTTCTCTTTGTCATCGCGGTGGGTCCAGTTGCTGGGCTGGTGGGTAGTGGATGTGTGTGGGAGTTCTTCTTCTTCATTTTTAGATTGATATATCCAGGCCTTTTGGCTTGTTCACTCGTACTTGCTAATCAAATCACTTTGTCTTCTGTCTCTTTTGCAGTGTTATCTTTAGATGCGGTCCAGTGAGAAACTGCCCATATATATCCTCCTGAACACTCCCATGACCTTCCTCCACCGTCTCAATCCTGAACCGAACCTCAGGCTTCTTGGGAAACTCTTCATTCACCAATACGATGTACTTCTTGTCGCTGAGCTTCTTAGCGTAGTAATCGTTGCTCTGAACAATAAACACACCCCGCCCACCATCAACGAGATCACTGTAAACGGCATCAGAGACACCCTGACGTAAATTCACGCCCATACCCACCAATAAACCACCACCACTTAATAGCCCACCTATCAAATCCTCCATTGAAGAACCCAGACCATTACCGATGGACTCAAATACCCAATAATTTGGCGTTTACCCCATGAAACTAGTTGTCTTCAACACCGGAAGAGTAGGAGCACTGCTCCCCGACGAATCAGTAATCGACCTGAACTATGGATACGCCGCATTGGCTGACTCCAACAAAGAGGCGCGCCCATACAAAAAAGCGGACCTCTATGTCCCCTCAGATATGTTATCCTTTATTGAGGAAGGAAAAAACGCCTTAGAACAATCAACAAAAGTGATATCATGGGTATTGGAGGGCAACACAACTGGTCCACATGGCGAAAAACTCCACTACAAGAAGAATGAGATCAAGCTAAGGGCGCCCCTTCCAAGCCTCCAATCACGCATAATGATGGCTGGAAGCAACTTCTGGGACCATGCAAGAGACGGACTCAACGTAAGAAGCGAGAAACAGTACACCATCCCAGAGGTAAAAGAGCTAGTGAAAAAAGGCGAGAAAAAACCATGGGGATTCTGGAAACAACCATACAACGTCATAGGCACAGATGAACCCATCACCTACCCCGCCCGAACAAAACGACTGGACTATGAATGCGAACTCGCAGCCATAATAGGCAAAAACTGCAAGGACGCCACAGAGAAGGATGCGCTGAACTATGTTTACGGCTGGACCATCATAAACGATATGAGTTGCAGAGACCACCCCAGCGATGTAGGGCTCTGGGTAGAGAAAAACTTCGACGGATCAGCCCCAATGGGGCCATGCATAGTCACAGCTGACGAAGTCCCTGACCCCTATAATCTCAGAATAAAGCAAACAGTCAACGGCGAGATAAGGCAAAACGGCAGCACCTCCGACATAATATGGGAGTACTCATATTGGATTAGCTGGCTCTCAAGAGATCTGACGCTCCGACCCGGGGATATGATCGCGGGTGGTACATGCAGCGGAACCGCAATGGACCAGACTCCACGGCACACGGGGACCACGGACCCTAAACTGTTCCTGAAACCCGGGGACAAACTGGAGGCATCCATCGAGAAAATAGGTACAATACGAAACCACATAGTCGCCAAATGATTGATTTAATGGGTAGGGCTCAAAACCCACCCCTGATTTTCACAATAAATAAAAAAAAGCTTCTTGGAACTTGAGGAGATAGTATTAAAATTACTTAAATCCAAAATCTCCTCTACAAAAATGAAACAAGATGGAAACAGTAATCTGGATAGCACTAATGACAGTACTCATAGCAATAGGAATAGGTATACGCAAGAGAAAAAAGCCTATAAGCCCTTCAACAAGCTAACACGAATAACCTTTCTCAAAACACTGAACACATTAATACCCACACCAACAACAAATACATAGACCCCGATGACCGAAGAAAAAGCAGCTCAAAAAGAGACGATCCAAGAACTATCCCTTAGCTACCGCATCTACTTACTCTCACGAAGAGACTTCCAATACGGCGTACTCATAGGCGTAAGCAGCAGCCTAGCCATCAATTACTTAGCCCAACTGGATGTACAACTCAATAACGGCGCCCTCACAACCACAAACATAATCGCAAGAGTCCTCTTATCCTTCGGCATCCTCGGATACCTCATATACATTCACCGAAAACGCACAAAAAACTACGAGACACTACTGAAGAAAATGTCAGAAAAAGTACAAAAAATCAATGAAGAAATAGGCACAGAGAACCCATAGCCGATTATCACAAGAATTAATAAATTAAAAGGTATTATGCACCTGAGTTCTAACGGTGAACTCACTATATATGATGCCTTACATTTTTCCGGTAAAGTACTTGAAAATACCGATAATTGCCACAATGCCTCCAAGGAGGGCAAACTGACCCCAGATAATCGGCACATCCATAACTCCCTTTGCTATCAAGCTTAGAATCACTCGTTTTCACCTCCAATCTTCCAACCGAAACTGCCCCGCTACAACATTCAAACCAAAGAAATCCAAAAAAACGGGCCATCTACCTTTCGTTCCAGTTGGAAACCAATAGTACTCCATGAGGACGAGCAAGCAGTTATCAATTATAATACTCCTTGACTCTATATAAAGAAGCTCTTTTTGCGGTTCTTTTTTAGAAAAAGGAAAAAAGAAATCATATTCGACAAAAAAGACTATAAAGAAAAAATATTTTAGCTAAAAACCGGAAAAGAAAAAATATAAGCATCAAAAAAACCATTTTTAACGCGATTATCCGTTAAAAACCCCAAAAAACGTTTAACAACAAAAAACCATAAACAACACAGAATTACCAGATATAATAGATTGAAAAAATCTATATCGCACTCTCTTTAACCATGACTGCCCCATGACGGCTCATAGGCATGCAAATCGAAAAATCTCCCACACGAATGGTTTTAGACGAAGCAATAATAATCGCCCTATCTTCTACCATGAATATGGTACTTGTCCAGAGCCTCGTACAGCAGATGGATCAAATGATGCCCTATTACGGCACAGGCGAAAACACCACGCTACTCTGGATAATAATCATACTATTACTCGTTATCATTGCCTACCTCTGGTTCATGGGCGTCAGAAAGAAACCACAAATATTACCCATTCAAGAGTCTGAGATAAATGCCAGTGAACCAGAAACCATGGAGACCGAAAAGATTGATGTAGCGTTGCGTCTCTTGAACGATAACGAGAAACAGATAGTACAGGCTCTAATAGAGCATAGTGGCACGATGCTCCAGAAAGACATCAGCAACGAGCTGGAGATGACCCGCGTCCAGACCCACCGAGCCATACAGAGCCTAATAGAACGAGACATCGTGACCTCGGAAGACCACTTTAATACCAAGAAGATCACACTCGCCGACTGGTTAATCCAGTAAACCTAT
>CAYUTB010000022.1:13596-23416 GCA_964447425.1 uncultured Candidatus Bathyarchaeia archaeon | reverse complement strand
GTGAAAAAAGTTTTTTGTAAATGATTGGCGAAAAAAAGGGCTTTTCCGGGGGTGGTTTTTTTTGGTGTCCCCTTTTTTGGGCGGGGCCCGGTTCCCCCCCCCCCCCCTCCCCTGTGGGAAATCGATGTGTTTGGCACAACTGGTCATTAAAGGAACTCTGTTGGATCTATTGTCATAAACCCAAAGGATGCTGAGTCTTTGCCATTCAATAATCTGCAGTCTGCCCAAATTCGTATGTAATCATTGATAGTCCAATGATTCGCCTCTTCAGAAAGTGGTTGAATCATCGGTTTCCCGCTCTCTGTGAAAACAACTGGACCTACAAGACTAACGGTATACCATCCACGCTCAGATAAAATAACGCGATAACTGTCTTCAGAGTCGGTGCTCGTCTTTCTCCAGATAACTTTTGACATCCACTTCACGGATTCATTGTACCGGAACATTTCTGGAACAGAGGTAGAGCTCTCGTTTAGTAGTGCGTTACCTTTCTGAACAGTTAATGGGACAACGGAATTGAGGGGTACATTAGTCATTAAGTCGATCTCTAATACGCGGTTGTTATCCGGGGAATATATCAAGAGAATGGAATATTGATAAGAATCGAATGCTGATTCAGATGAGAAATAGGATAATGCAACCTTTGAAGAGACCTTGATCTCGGGGTTTGAGATCACTAGAGAATAAAGCTCGGAAAATCGTTTCAACGGCTTAAGCTCATTGGTCAATGACTGGATCTCCATAGCCTGAGAGTCTAATACACTCTGTTGGCTAGCCTGAATATCCATAAGATTCACTAAAAGGGCTGAGGTTATGACGAATATGGTTAGGAGAATTGTGAACAAATACTTGTATACCTCGCCGGGGTTATTCTGGAAGTACCTTTTCGGGGGGTCCTCAATGTTGGTCATCATCTCGACGGTGGCTTTACCGAACACCGATAACGTGTACAGGGATTCGTCCTTTGAGATCAACTCACCGAGAGCATCCAAGTGATAGGTAAGATGTGAACTCGAAATCTCCAGCTCTTTTAGTAATGTAGTGAAACTAACTTTCCTTTTTAAGAGAATACGGAGAACCTTTCTCCTCACACCATGCCGAAGCGCATTGAACATGGTGGTGTATAGCTCGTCGTCTCTATCCTGCATCTTCAGCCCCAATTAAAAGTCAATCATAGTGATGAAAAAGGGTTTTTGTCAAGGAATATTGACAAGCCCGTTTTTGGTTATATCTAATTCTTGTCAAGAAACATTGACTAGAAACTGGGGAATCCTGCGTCTTTGTCAACCTTTTTTGATAAAAACCCTTTTTATGACTCAGAAAAGCAAATAAAATGATAAAATGGCTATGTTTCACATCGGGGGCGGGGGTGTTAATCCTCTTCACAGTGTGGAGGAAGCTAAAAAACCCATCAAAGAAACAGTCGTTTTTCTCTCATCAATAATAATAGCCATTTTTCTCATCTCTACTTCAATCCAATCAATCGGGCCAAAGACGCTGGTAATAGGAGAAAGAGAAGATCAGCCACAGGTTTTCAACAGGATTAGACTCATTGGTATGAATTTCAACCGAACATCTATAGCGGGATCTGGGAACTTTTTCGGTGTAGACTTTATGATCTACGGACAGCCCAAAAACGATTTTCTAAGAGTATCAGTCGGGGAGTACTATGATTTCGGAACATGGTACACCAATAACACGATTAGAACCCAGTACAATGGAGAGGAAATGCTCCTCCAAGCTGAGGGCTGGAAGGAAGCGGATAACGCGGAATTCACAGTGATGGCGTTAATCGATGTGAAGGGATTTGTCCCGGAGCCTGATTATCCAAGCGATGTTACATTTCTTGAGATGAACTACTCGCGGGGAAAGTACAGTTATGTAGAAAGGGAGAACGCGCTTTGCAGCTTCGATGAGACAGTGTCTCTTTTCTGGATCAACTGGACTATGATGCCTTGGAATAGATACACAATCGGATATTACGCAACAGTATACGACGATGATTTTCAACTCGAAGTTGTACCACATGAAGATGAGAGATACACTCAAGTTCCAGAAGAAGTGACTCAAAAGATCAACGTCAGGGCAAGATACGCCACCGATGGAGCAGAAACCGATCTAGAGAAAATATACGCACTCATGGATTACCTTCAAACTGGATATGAATATGATTACATGTGGCGGGACGCGCCCTATGATACGGACCCAGTTCTATGGTTCCTATTTACAGAGCATAAGGGCATAAGCATACACTTCAACACGGCTCTGGTGTTGATGGCGCGGACTCTGGGCATACCATCAAGAGTGGTAGGAGGCTATCCGTTAGGCTCAGGGAAAATCCAGTTCATCGCTCCATGGGATAGAAGGGTCTATGCTGAGTTCTGGTTCAAAGGCATAGGTTGGGTGCGGTTCGATGCGACCCCTGACCCTGTCTATGAGCAAATTGAGGTAGGAAGTACTACAATCAGAACAAGGGGAAGAAAGAAATCAGTTGAATCCCAATTTGACAACCAAAATGAAGACAACCGGACCCAGATAATCATGATTATAGTGGCAGTTGTCATAGGGTTCGCATTCATCGCCTTTATCATCGATTCAATACTCGAATCACGACGAAAAAAACAAGAATATGAGGAGACTATTCCCGCAGAGTATCTGAAGGAGCTTGATAGCCGGCTTGGGATCAGATTCAAGGAAATAGAGCCTCCCCTTCCCAATGTCTGGGGACTCAATAACCCTATCACAATAATCATTGCGAGCAGCCTCAAAGGCCAATTAAAAATCTCAATAGACTCTGAAGAAACAACATACTCTGACTTTGAAGATAGTATACAGGTGAGAAAATCCTTCGAGAAAGGCGGTCACACCATCAGAGCTACTCTGAGAACAGAGAAAACTCAAACCAGAATAAAATCACTAATCGGTCTCCGAGCAGTGGACTACAGGGAAGAGATAGTCCAGCTTTTCAACAAAGTCCTGAAAGACCCAGAGCTAGCAGCAAACTGGTGGAGACTCACTGTCGGAGAGATACAGAGCAAGCTAAGAGATAACTATCCGGAGCTATCCACTGAGGCTCTTGGTAGATTCACGTCTCTGTTTGAGGTAGCTGATTACAGTCTTCACATGATGAGCAGAGAGGTTTATGTGAGGTTCTACTTGGCGAAAAAGGAGCTGGAGGAGTATATTGAAGGTGGAGAAACGGAGTAGAACATTCTTATTAGATTCCATAAAATACGCAATCATAGCGGGTATTATCGCGTGGACTCTAAGAGAACCAAGGCTCTTAGAGTTCCAGATAGACTACTTTGATACCACAACCATAGACTTCAGCACCTTACGCTGGTCGCTATTAACCCTCCTTGTAGGGTTCTACTTGGGCAAAATCAGCGAGTCCTTTTTAGAGGGTAGATGGATAACACCCCTCAGAAACAGTCTAAGATATCTTGGAGTCATTGGTTTCATCTTTCTATCACTCTCATCGCCCAATGCTCCAGCCAGTCTTCGTTTCACCAGCAACATATTTCTAGTGGGAACAGGAGCGATGACCCTTCTCTACTTCATGGAGAACAGTCTTGGACTAGAACATAGGTTAATGAAATACATCGGGAAATCGCTAAGATACCTATTATTTGGGATGACTGGAGCCCTCATGGTATCTAGAATCCCCGAGATAGCCATATCGGGAATCGACATGGGGTTCCTGATTCTTGGGTTACTATCCGCGATTGTGGCTTTTACAGGTTTTTTTGAGGGCAGCCTCATCAAATTTGCGGCTCCGATAGGGGAGACACTGGGAAAGAGGATGAGGATCAGTTTCACCGCGTTAACACTCATAGTTTTCTATGGATCAGCACTCAGACTGCCTTTGATCAGAGGTCTCGGTCAAAGTGCAGGCTTCGTATATTTCTTTGAGTGGATGTGTGTTTGCCTGATCTCGTTTTTTTCATACCTCAGGCTACGGAACGCTTTGAAGGATTCAACATCCGACCTCAAGGGAAACTGGACTAGACACATTCAGGAGATGAAGAAAAGAAGTGATACAGAGCTGGAAAAATGGTCCAACCTCGTTGATGGATTCATCAAAGAGGGAGAAAAAAACCTCTTGATCCTGTATATCGTGGAGCTCCTTAGGAAAAACGGGGTGTCATTAGAACGAATTCAAGTCGAATTATCCGAGTTGATGGACTGGAATGAAAAAGAGGTGAGAATAGGATACGCCCTCAACGAGGCTCAGCGTAAACGTTTGCTTGAGGAACAGAGAGGTATGATGCTAGATCGAGTAATTGAGAGGGTGCAGGAGAGGATTGGATGATTATGAGTAGGAGGAAAAAGTGAATGAAGTTTGAAGAAGCAAAAGAGACATGTGATCAGATACTGGAAACCATAGGGGAGTACTTCGTCGGAGAAAAGACTCTCCTTAGAAAAGTGCTGGTAGCAGCTCTCGCAAACGGGCATGTATTATTCGAGGACTATCCCGGATTGGGCAAGACGCTGCTAGCCAAGATATTCGCCACTGTGACTGGATGTGACTGGAAACGGGTTCAGTTCACCCCAGATCTTATGCCAACTGACATCACAGGAACCAAGATATGGCGATTCAACACAGGCGATTTTAGCCTAATGAAAGGACCAGTATTCACCAATATACTGCTGGCAGACGAGATTAACAGAAGCCCACCCAAAGTCCAATCAGCCCTACTGGAATGCATGGAGGAGCGACAGGTAACCATCGAGGGAGAGACCCACAAACTAAGCAGACCCTTCTTCGTCTTAGCGACCCAAAACCCAATCGAGTTTGAGGGAACGTACCCACTCCCAGAGGCACAGATGGATAGATTCACCCTAAGGATCTCAACAGGATACGCTAGGACACCGGAGGATGAGGTGCTGATACTTAGCCGGAGAAATCTATGGCAGAGAGATGATCCTACAGAGTTTATCGAACCAGTTACCACAAGACAAGCGTTCGCCGAGATACAGGAAATCGCTGAGAAAGAAATCTATGTGGATGAGCAGATCATGCGGTATATCGTTGATATCATCAGGGCTACGCGGGAAACACCCCAAGTAACAGTGGGAAGCAGTCCTAGAGGAGGACTGAGCCTAATGAAGGTGGCAAAGGCACACGCCCTAACCATGGGCAGAGACTATGTAACACCTGATGATGTGAAGCTCTATGCTGTAGACGCCCTGAGCCACAGGTTGATTCTCAAGACAAAATACAGTCTTGAGGGAGGAATCGATGGACGGGGTTTAATCAGCCAGATCATCGAGGACATAGAAGTACCCAAAGAGTTTATGAGAAGATAGAGATGATTACACGAGCCCCCCTCAGATACGCTACGATCTTCATGATAATGCTACTGGGTGGCTTGTTTTTTGGGAACATGATTCTCATCTACTCAGCTCTACTGGTTGTAGTTTATCTCTATCTTGGATTCACAATAAGGCATCCAAGTGTTGTCAGTATAAGCAGGCTTCACAGGGATGCACAGTTAGAAGTCGATGACCAATTCACCTTCAAATACCATGTCAAAGTTCAAGACGGAATAGGGCTCATAACCATCGGATGCGATGTACCCAAACACTTCAAACTCGTAGAGGGAAACAACTTCGCAACGCTCTGGAAAAATCCTCGCCCTTTGGAGACAGATATCTGTTTCACTGTTCAATGCGAAAAACGAGGAAACCACAGAGCAATGGGCGCCCAGTGGGAGACAAGGCACCCCATTGAACTCATGGGAACAAACCAAGGACGCATAGACGACCCAACAGTGATAACAGTATACCCAAAACACTACCATATTAGGAGAATCCGAGACAGGAAAATCTACTCCAAGATGCCCATACCAACCGAAGCCATGATACAAACAGGTGTACCCACAACAAGCTTCAAAGAAATAAGAGAATACCAGATAGGAGACCCATTCAAATCCATCAACTGGAAAGCAACAGCCAGAAGAGCCCACCACCAAAACCAGCCACCTATGGTAAACGAGTATGAGAAAGAGGGCAGAAAAACAGTATGGATATTCATGAATACCGCATCACGAATGCAGATAGGTACATCAGTGCGCAACTGCTTCGAATATGCCATACAGTCTGTCCTTGAGCTATCAGACTTCTACATTAATAGAAACTGTCTCCTCGGTCTCGCCCTCTTCAACGATGACTATCCCCCTGGAAGCATAGGCTTTCTCTCCAAGAAGGGACGAGTATTACAGGGGCTCACTGAAGAATCCGTAGATGAGGTGAGAGATACATCGATGTACAAAGAGGTGAGAAGCATTCTCCCTCCTGACTCGGGCACTCAGCAGTTCATCAGATTAAAGAATCTGACGATGCAGATCACCCCATCAGTCCTCCTCCCATCCATATCAGAAGTCCTCGAACAGGCTAGAAGCTACGTACAAGGCTCATCCCCGTTATTCATCATCATAACCATAGTAGACGAGACCCATCAACAAGAACTGCTGGACGGTATCTTAGAGATGAACAGACTCTCAGCGAGACGAGTGGGAAGATCCCCCATTCTTATAGTGCATTTGATCGGCTATGAACTAGTTGGAGCACCCTTACAAGCTTCAAGGCTCAGATTCCTAGAAGACAGGACAAAACTGAACAGACTCATGGACTCAGCGGCAATAATCCAGTGGAACCCAGAGAGAGGATTGCTCAGCGACGCCATAATTTCACAGAGGAACAGATAATGGATAAGAGAACTCTCAAATACTTAGAAATCCTCACCCTCTTCATCTGCAACTTCATAGGAGTATTTTCTTTCATGAAACTACCCATGGTATACTCTGAGAGGAGTTCACCGCTCCTATGGAGTTTGTTATTGACCTTAGTCACGCTCATTATCCTCAAGGCTCTGGGTTACCAACGGATCATATACTTTGGGGCTCTTCTATTTCTACCAACAGCGATAAGCGAATCAGTAATCGGGTGGGGATTAGAGTACCATTATACTAAGAACGAGTTCATATGGTCAGAGTTAAGAAAGGTGAATGTTCCCCGGATGATACGGTACACCTTCGAATCACTAAAAACCACATTTTCTCCAATTGAGATTCTTTTCATGGCTCTGGCGTTAACCACCGGATACATCATCTTGAATGCTATACATGTGTTGATGCGACAATCACAGGAACTGGTAGACAGGAGAGGAACTCAGCTAGAAATAGACAAAATCATCAACAGCCAGATAATACTTCAAACAAAAGTGATTACTAAAACAGTGTTGATGACTGCCTCAATCATTGGTGTGTCAAACTACCTAATTTCTAATATAAACATGCAAGGATTACCGGGAATCCTCATCAATGCGCCCGGACTGATAGGTGTAATTTTATTGATAACTATATTATGGAAAATCCTGAAAACATATAGCTTAACATCTTAACAACGTTAAAGTAATGGCATGAGTTTCACCATTTGGTGAACTCTGTGGATGAAACCGTGAATATTGACAAACAGGGCAGACTCATCGTACCAGCACATCTCCGAGAAACCCTTGGAATAAAAGAAGGAGGACAGGTATCTCTCCGACTCGACGGAAACAAGATAGTGATCGAGCCAATCTCAGAGGACCTAGAGAAGACAGTAAAAGAATGGTCCAGAGCGACAAAAACCCAGATAGCCCAAGCCCAAACAGAGGAAACACAGGAGAGCTGGAAGTGGATAAGCCATGAATATGCGAGAAAGAAACTCGGGCTTTGTTGAAGGCATTGTAGATGTCGGCATCCTAGTGCCTGCTTGCTTCGAAAACCCTCTAAGAGAAAGCAGCGTGGATTTTCTATCACAAGTACTCACTCAGAGAAAAAAAGCAGCTATCCCGCTATCATCCATAATTGGAGCATATCATATAACGACCCGGTACCTCAAAGTACCCAGACTATCAGTAAAAAAGACTCTAGAAGGCATGCTTAGAACAGGATCACCTGCACTAGTAGGAATTATGACGGACAAAACCGTATCGGACGCCATAGACTACGCCACGGTATACAACATAGAGTCATGGGATGGTTTCCTAGTAGCCCTATGCAGAAGCATGGGGTCCACAATAATCTACAGCCTTGATAATGAACTCAGAAAAGTAAAAGAGATTACCGTGGTGAATCCATTCCCAGAGGAACAAGTCAAGGAATACCACAAATATTTACAAGAAAAAATAGATTAAGATGGGTCTCGGCTCAGTGGAGATGTGCTGCAGTGGGGTCCACCGAGTAAGTCAAGATAGCTTGACTCCCACTCTCTCACTGTTACGCCGTGTTTTCGGAGCTCCTCATTGGTAGCGTGGTTCCTGTCATAGGCGATTACAGTGCCGGGTTTGACGGTTACGATGTTGGATGCCCCCCTGCTCTGCTCAAGCATAGTGTCCATCAGGTGCTCCACATCCCACGGGTCCTCAGGTACTCCTCCAACATAGATTATCCCATCCCGCTCCAGCTTACCCTCCTTCAATAGGAAGTCTAGGAAGCTGACCTCGTTTCTTAGTAGCCTTGGCTTTCCGCCATCATTCACATAGACCCCGGTTCTTCCAAGGGTCCTGAAGTGGTCAGGGTGTACAAGGGGCTCCATGGGGCGTCCATGCTCCTCGCTCTGGCGTCTGATAGCCTCAAGGGTTTTCAGTAGGAGCTTCTTCGGTGGATAATCACCCAGTATCTCGGAGTCATACACATATGGCATGACCAGCGCCTTCCCCTTACCCGGGTAATTAATGGTCACATCCAGATGCATATAATCCACAGCCGGGTAATCAGCCAGATTCACCGCACACACATACTTGAGCGCACCATCAACATCAGCCTCAAAGAGACGCTTAGCGGTCTCAACCACACCAGTGACGGTTGACCTCTGACCCACACCAATAGCGATAGTCTCCTCATCGATGATCTGGGTGTCACCACCCTCGACACAAGGCGGCTCACTGTAGACCCCAAGCGTCTCGTTGGCATCGTAGACTATCTCAACCTTCTCGCTGAGAACCGGGTCATACTCGTAGCAGAGCTTGACCACACGTGGCTCGTAACGCCGGCTGTATCGCCTCATGTTGCAGATCACTGTGCCGACTTGGGTGGTGAAGCTGGTGTCCCGAGTATATGTCCAAGAGACCCTGCGGTGGTCTGGGAGAACAACCTCCTCGGTCACGGGGTCAAAGAACGGGATAGGGGGGTTACCCCACATCAGATGATCAACGGTCAGGTCCTCAGGCTCAGGTGAATTAGGAACCCCCATCCAGACATCATCCACCATCTGCCCCAACTCAGCCAAGGATGCGTCATCGATAATCCTGCCAAGCATCTCCTTGACCTCGAAGACCTTGACGCCCTCAGATTCCAGTATCCTGGGTAACTGTAACCACTGCTGGTGTCCTGGGTTCATCTGGGCGTGGGGGTCTCTGCTCACGTAGTGTGTGCTGGACTCGATGCCTGCGAAGGGCATTTTCTTTGTCCACAGCTGCTCTGTTGAGTCTTGTATCAAAACGGCGTTGAGTCTGCCTGACTCGGACTTTACTGTCCACATATTAGATGCTGGTATAGCAGAGGCTATAGGGTTTACGGGGAAAAGTTGCTCTCAATACGTGATTCTAACTTGCCTTTTCCAATACATATTCAGTCTCTATAAAGACTTAAATTTAGTCCCATACAGCAAATAATGTATCAAATAAGTGGGACAAAACCCCTTTGGGGTCCCCCGCGATATAAAACAAGCAAGTAAAAGAATAAAACCCTCACAGTGGATGTAAGAGCATATTGAAACAGTACGCACGACTCCTAGCACTGCTCATCGTTCTCACGATAAGCGTAGGAATGCT
>CAYUTB010000022.1:0-13496 GCA_964447425.1 uncultured Candidatus Bathyarchaeia archaeon | reverse complement strand
TGGAACATGGACAAAACCATCAAACCTAGAACCCATGAAATACACGGGTCAACTAATCCCATCAGACCCCACGTACCCACTGTTCCCTGCACAAGTTCAGTTCCAGATAACACCCATGGCAAACCTCACAGGCTACATGCTGGTAGCACAGCACACTGACAACCTAAACTTCAACCAATCCGAGTTCAACATAAACTACTACGAGGATATACAGAGCTTCGACGCAGTAGAGCCATACGACGACTCATACTGGGTGAGCTACAAACGGTACATGCCGAGTCAGGCAGCCCTTAGAGGCAGCCAAGTCATCGGACCACCTGAAAGCTATACGGTTCCAGATGATCTGAGAGACGATCTGACAGCCCTCGCCTTGCAGATAACCGCTGGAACGACAAACGACTACGACAAACTAACGGCGATACGAGACTATCTGCTGAATAACTATGAGTTTGATAAGGACTACATGAGGGCTCCGTCAACAGTGGACCCCATAAGATGGTTCCTATACAACGAGAGAAAGGGAGTGGGAAGCCACTTCAACACCGCCTTCACTCTAATGGCTAGAACACTTAACATTCCCGCGAGGGTCGTGGTAGGATACACGGTCAAACCCGATGTCGAGCTGCAATATGTGTTACCCCAGCAGGCTTACATGTACGCCGAGGCAGAGTTCCAGAACCAGGGCTGGGTAACATTCGACGCATGCCCCAAACACTACAAAGAGGGAACGCAAAACAATACCCAGCAGCAGACATTCACCAACATCACGGGCAACGACCCTATCGCAATCAGGGGCAAACAGTTCAACGTCTGGGGAACAGTCAAAACAGTAAACGATACAGCGGTCACCGATACACAGGTAGAGATCATACTCAAGGTAAACAAGACAGACGTAGCTGAGGAAGGACTCATCGTGGGTGTTGGAGAGGTAACGGAGGGTGTCTTCAACGTCACCTGTGACGCCACACCAGAGATACTGGTAGGCGACTATAACCTGATAGCCCATAGCCTAGAGACAGCCTACTGGCTTGAATCATTCAGCGATCCACCTATCACAGTGATGGCCGAACCAGTGCTCAAGATCACCGGACCACGACAGGTCTACGAGGGAAGAAACATCACCTACAGGGGCAGCATAGTTGACTCCAGCGACGGCAGCCCAATAGTAAACACCACACTCAAGGTAAGATATCTAAATCAGATACTCACCCTCACAAGCGACGCCCAAGGAAAGGTAAGCTACGTAGTCTTATTCCCCGAGAACGGCAAGGCAGAGATGAGTCTCATCAAAGAACAGTCTAACTACTATCTCGGAGCAGTTGACAGCTTCGCGGTAACAGTAATAGTGCCACCACCAGACGTCACAAACATCATCGCGCTACTATTCACTTTCCCGTATAACATCGGCGTCGCCCTCACAGGAGCCATAGGCGTAGGTATAATGGCCAGTAGACGAAACAAAAGACTGCAGGCGGAGGAACCAGTGATAGAGGCACGTGTGAGACTAGCCCCAGAAAAAGAGTACATCGGCTACGAGGACGGCGCCCCGCTGGAGTACACAAGCTACGAGGAGGGAGTCGTCAAACTATTCAACAGGTTCTTCGTCTCCATGCAGCGCATATACCCAGATGTAGATGAATCAATGACCCCTCGTGAATTCCAGTACATACTCGAGGAACGCCTACCCCATAGCGCTGACGCGTTGCTAGAAGACCTAGTATCAAGCTACGAGATCGCCATGTACAGCAACATTACACTGAGCCAAGATGATTTTAAGCGTACGAACGCAACTATTGAGCTAATAATCGAGTTGATGAAGAATGCAAAACGAGACTAGAAGCCGACTAATACGAGCCACAGGCATGTACATCTTCGTCGCAGCCATACTGAGCATACTCAGCTTCGCCTCAACCATCACGGTGGGAGACGTAGCCAGCTTCCTACCATACATACCAGCAGATATGGCACCAGCCGGCATCTACACAATCCTAGTCCCAGTCCTAGTAGCCCTCACATTCTTCTTCCTAGCAACCCTCATCGGGGCACTATTCGAGGGCAAGATAAACAACGTAATCATCAGCGGACTCTACGCGGGTGGATTCGCCAGCCTAATCATAGTATTCATGATACTCCAGCCAGTAAGCGACGCTACCCGTGTCGCAGGCTACCTATTCATGGGGAGCTTCGCAGTCTACTTCCTCTACTCGATACTAGCCACCATAGCCGAGCTCAGGAAACAGTTCTACATCAGGGTCATCGCCGGAGCCTTAGCCATCTTCATCATCGGACAGGTATGCGTACAGCTAGTAAGCCTATACATGATCATACCCGGAGTACCAGAGTCAGAGCAGGTAACACTCATCAAGGGGATGCTCAACTGGGGCTTCGGAGTAGCCTCCCTGATAACGCTGATAGGCATATTCAGGGACAGCCGTAACGTGTACCTAGCCCAGATAGGCGGCATCGCATCCAATTACTTCTTCGTGGTGGCGCTCAGTCTCATAGGCACACTCTACATCAACTTCATCAGCGGAGCCCTGACAGAGGTAAGCCCAGTAATAAAACAGCTTAGCCCATACGTCGAATGGACAGGCGTAGTCATCATAGGCGCCTTCATATTCCAGATAATGCGCCAAGGCATGACCGAGTCCATGATGGTCCCCACAGAGATAGGGAGCTGGACAAAACACATACAGGACACAAGCGCGACAAAGGGAAAAAGCCTGAAAGACTTCACAGAGATAATCGAAGAATTCATCCAGAAGGGACACAAAGAACACCTATTAGTCAAACTATTCAGATTCCTCAACGAGAACAGGGCAGCCGAAAACGAGATGGCTGAGAGCCTAGAGGAATTCATCAAATATGAGGATCAAAAGTTTCCCCACTTCTCCAAACGCGGAACAAACGCGAAAATAGAGGAGATGAACAGGGAACGCAGGATGCAGGTTCTACAGCGGACAGTGCAGCGGATAAACGCCTTAGGTCTCGGGGCGTATAAAAACACGAGGCAACTAGAGGAAAACGGAGGAAAATAAATGCAGGCAATGCACGTCGACAGGGTACGCGCCATAAGTAACGCGATACTTGAAGGCCTCGGGAAGGTCTATGTAGGAAAAAGAATGGTACTGAGAAAGTTGCTGGCAGCCAGCTTCGCCAACGGCCACGTCCTATTTGAGGACTACCCGGGGCTGGGTAAGACGCTGCTAGCCAAGCTCTTCGCCCAGATCACGGGGTGCCAGATGAGTAGGGTCCAGTTCACACCGGACCTCATGCCAGCGGACATCCTGGGAACCAAGATATACAGGATGCAGGATCAGATCTTCACCTTGGAGAAGGGCCCCATCTTCACAAACATTCTACTCGCAGACGAGATCAACAGATCGCCACCCAAGACACAGGCTGGGCTCTTAGAGGCTATGGAGGAGAGGCAGGTGACCATCGAGGGAGAGACCCATAAACTGGACAAGCCCTTCTTCGTTATCGCCACCCAGAACCCCATCGAGATGGAGGGAACATACCCCCTGCCGGAGGCGCAGATGGATAGGTTCCTCTTGAAGATGAGCATGGGGTATGTTGAGACTCTGAGCCAGGAGGCGCTGATACTGAAGCGCAGGATCTACTGGAAACAGGATGACCCCTCACAGCTCATACAGCCCGTGACCAATCAGCAGACCTTCAAAGCAGTACAGGACTTTATCGAGGAGAAGATCTACGTCGACGACAAGATAATCGACTACATCAGCGAGTTGATCCGCGAGACACGAAAACACCCAGTGGTAGAGGTGGGTGCAAGTCCCAGAGGTGGATTGGCGCTTCTCAAAGCGGCGCGTGCCCACGCAGCCATCACGGGCAGAGCCTTTGTGACACCCGACGATGTGAAGATGTTCGTACATGACGCCCTCGGCCACAGGTGTATCATGAAGATGGAGTACGTGCTTGAGGGAAGCTTTAGCGTAGAGGCGGTGCTCAATGAGATCCTCGAACAGATAGAGGTTCCTAAAGAGTTCATAGGTAAAAGGTAGAAACCATGTTAACCCAGGACACGCTGGAGCTGATAGTCACATCAGTCGTCTACATAGTGCTAGGCATGTTTCTGGGTAACCTCATACTCATCACCCTCGGGATCGCGCCGATCATTTTCCTCAGTATAGCAGTCCTAATCGGGCAACCGATAGTAACATCAGTGGAACGCGTCGGGAAAGACATCAAGGTAAACGTAGACGACAAGGTAAGCGACAGCCTCCAAGTAACAATCGATGGAGGCCCAGGCATCGTAACAGTCAGCGATACACTGCCAAACAGCTTCGCATTGGAGGAGGGCAACAACTTCAAAGCCGTCTGGAAAGGCCTCAGACAGAAAACAATAGACCTCAGCTACACAGCCCTCTGCGCCAAGAGAGGCTACTTTGATATCAGACAGGTAAACTACGAGGTACGCCACCCACTTCAGGTAAACGCCAACGTATTGGGTGTCTTGAACGCTAAACGCGCCATCATCGTCCAGCCCCACCCATTGTTCGTTAGGAAGATCAAGAACCACAAGAGCGTGAGCAGGATCCCCATGCCCCTGGATGCCCGCTTCAGGTTCGGCATCCCCACCACAGACTTCAAGGAGATAAGAGACTACGGGCCTGGGGACAACTTCAGGGATATCAACTGGAAGGCATCGGCCAAGCATCTTAGTGTGAGAAACCCGAAGTTTCTCGTCAACGATTACGAGAAAGAGGGCAAGAAGGTGGTATGGATTTTCCTCGACAGCGCTACCCATATGGCGTTGGGTACGACGGTTAACAACACCATGGAGTACGCCATCAGGGCAGCCCTTGGATTCTCAAATTTCTACATAGAACGAGACTGCAGGGTCGGTTTCTGCGTATATAACCACGATGCGAGTCAGTGGGAAGGTCCGTTTACAGACCCACATAAGAAGCCCTTAGGTCTGGAGTTGCCCGGGATCGAGCAGATGGAGCCCGATGTATACATTCCTGAGGCAGAGGATAAGACAAAGGTACCGAGTAAGCAGAGAAGCAGCACAAGGGTACTCTACCCAGATGTAGGCAAACGCCAACAGTACAAGATAACCCGTGAGATGCTGCATGTTGAGATAAAGTACAGTAATGAGAGCCTCAAGGAGGCTATACACAGTTGTAGAAAATATATTGTGGGTACGCAGCCCCTCTTCGTGGTAATCAGCATGATTGAGGCAGCCCGGATACAGGGGATAATTGAGGGCATCAAGGAGCTTCATAAATACATGGGAAGGGTGGGTGGAAGACCCAACATAATAATGTTCAACGTACAAGGCTACAATATTGCCGCCCAGAGCGATGAGGAGAAGATCGCGGCGGGTTTCCTGACATATCACACCAAGCCATACTATGAGTTCCTCAGGGGACTAGGGGTGACTGTGCTTAACTGGGACCCCATCGAGGAGAGCTTTGCAAGTGCATTGCAGAGGCAGAAGGTGTCTGGATGAGAGAAGGTTTCGTAAGAACCATGGAGGCCTTTGTGGCTATAGCGGCAAGCTATATGGCTGCTGTTACCATGGTGCAGACAACTCTCTACAACAAGATACTCACAAAGATATCTGGCAGCGTTATAGGTCCAGCTATCGAGCCCTACATGCCATACTTCAACATAACCATAATCATTCTCGTTCTCTTTGTGAGCTTCAGCTTCTGGAGAAAAGGCGACGAGGTGTGGTTCGGGAGACTGTTCAGCCTAAACATGCTGATGTTCTTCCCCAGCGTCCTGGATTTCAGCACTTTTAACTGGATTGGGCTCATCTTTGATCTCAAACCCACACCGGGAGTGACTCATATATGGGTCTTCGGGGTGGGGCTCCTGCTGCAGATCACCTACCTGATGCTAAGGTACACTGTTCGCTTCAGGTATACCCGTGAAGAGCTAAAAGGCAGAGGAGCAAACGAGCAGGATATTAATGATGTGACACGGGGGCAGGTCAGTTATCTGGTGCTTTTAACGACGCTGACAGCGGGAATAACCGCTGGAATATATATTGCTACACCCTATCTGACGAGGCTGGCCATTAATCCAATCGAGGGTTTGCCAGTACCCCATATGCTTGTTGGGTTCCTCGTCGTGGTTTTCATCGCGGCGGCTCTAGTAATCTATCTGAAAGGCAGCTCAGAGTAGTTAGAGGATATCTCCGGGCTCATAGGATGCCTCTTTACTGTACTTGGATAGGGTGGGCTTTGCTTTCTCAACCACGGCATCGATCTGAGCCTCGGCGTTGCCGAGGAAGTGCTGTTTATCCTTTAACAGATTCAAGAGCACAGATCGTGTGATCCCAGCCTCTTTGAACGCGGGTTCCTCTGCTAATCTCTCCATCAACTTGTTGATATCGGTTCCTTCCTCCCTCATCTTCAAAGCCTCAGAGATAGCGTGTTTCTTAATCAAGCCATGCGCCTGCTCGCGGCCAATGCCGCGTTGAACAGCCATATCCAATACCTCGGTGGTAGCGAGGAATGGAAGATATCGGTCAACCTCCTTGGAGATTACAGCGGGGTATGCCCCCATCTGGTTTAACACCGTCAATGTGGTCTCCAGTAACCCATCACAGGCATAGAAGGCGTCTGGGATCAGGACACGGCGGAGGGCCGAGCAGCTCACATCCCCCTCTTCCCATTGATCACCTGCAAGCCGTGAGCCTCCGTCAGCGTACATCTTCAGGAGCTCGCTGAAGGCGCATATTCGTTCGGTGCTCCTTGTATTCATCTTGTGGGGCATGACGCTGCTACCGACCTGTCCCTTCCTGAATCCCTCGGTGACTAACTCATATCCAGCCATCAAACGCATGGATTTGGCGTAGTTTTCGCATGCAGAAGATAAAGCGGACAGGTGGAGAAGCAGCTTATAGTCTAGGCTACGGGGGTAGACTTGCCCTGTTGAGCTCAATATGTTTTTGAATCCATGCTCCTCCGCGATCTGCTGATCAAGCTCTAGCGCCTTCTTATGTGAGCCTAGCAGGGTAATCATGTCGAACTGGGTGCCCACAGCGCCTTTAATGCCTCTCAGTGGATATTCCTCGATGAATGACTCAAACTCTTGTAGATGAAATAAAAGTTCTTCAGCCCACATGCTGAAGCGTCTGCCCAGTAACGTGGTCTGAGCTGCCTGATGATGAGTCCGGGCAGCCAACTCGATGGGGCGGTACTCCTCAGCCTTGTCAAGCAGGTGCCTCAGTATGCTCACATATTTTCCATGGACCAGCCTCATAGCATGCTTGATCTGGATCTGCTCAACGTTATCTGTGAGGTCTCTGCTCGTTAAGCCTAGGTGCACATACTCGTAGCCACCGGCTGCTTGACAGAATGCCTCTATCTTCGCCTTAACATCGTGCTTGGTCTTCCGCTCAATCTCTTCTATGAGCCCGAGATCGATGTTATCAACGGCTTCTTCGTAGGCATGTACCGCCTCAATGGGTATAGCCAGTCCTAGGCTTCGTTGAGTCTTCAGGACGCTTATCCAGAATAGTCGCTCCTGTCTGATGTTTCCTTTCTCACTGAATATCTGGTTCATCTCGGATGTGGCGTATCTTTGGCTGAGGACATTCGGGTTCAAAGAGTATACCTTCAAACAAGAATACGGTTTACCGATATATCAAGAATGGGAACCTTGTTAACAGTATCCTCTATAAAGTAGATAATTAAAAAATAAAAGCGTAAAAAACCATTACAAAAAAGTCAAAAATTGCATCAAATAGATTAAATCATTTCAGTTTTTTAATAAACTTGAAAGAAACCAACCCAGCGAGCACATCCTCCTCAGAGACAACATACCCAAGCTCCTCAAAAAACCCCTTTGTATACACAACCAAGAGCTCAGTAAACTCACGGCTCATACCAAAAGAGGTAAGACGAACATGAACAATCACATCCTCGCCCCGGATCTCGGACTCGTCAAGATTCCAAGAAACCTTCAGATCCTGTTCAAAGAAATCGAAGATATCACCATTCAACCTGTTTGAGAGATAAGCAGCGTACCATCTCCCAGACCTATACCACAACTGCGACAGAGCCTCAGGATCCTCGGCGTAAAGACGCTTAATGAGATCCTTGAGTCCAGCTCTCTGAAAATTGATTAAACCAGCTCCTTTGTGCACCTGAGCCATGTGAAGAATGTCAACAGCATCCTTAAGGTTTGAACCAAGCTCATCAGCACGCAGCACCTGTTCAAGCGCCTCCTCGGTAATACTTGAAACACTGACACCGAGACGACCAGCCAACAAACGCAGTTGGTTCGCTAGTTGCTTGGAAACCGGTATGAGTTTTGTATCGTCAAGCAGCTCTTCAACCATATTATCGGCTCATCTCCAGCTTGATAATACCCCGGTTGATTTCCTTCACCTTAAGCTTGAAACCAAGCACAGTCAACAATTCCTCGATGAACACGCAGAAGAGCTCAATATACCCGGGAGTCAGCTTCTCACCTATGAAGCTGAAGGTAAGATCACGGTTATTGTTTTCAAGCGTGTACTCGCTTGTGCCTATAGTAAATAGTTCTAGGGCTTCTCGGAAGGCGTCCAACGGTTTCTCATGCTTTGTCTGATAATATTTTCCATACCAGTGCCCCATCTCGCGCCAGATAACCGCATACTTTTCTTTATCTGACTCATACGCCTCGTCAACGACCCTGTAGAGCAGCTGTTCTATTGTGAATGTGAAACCCGTTTCCTGAGCACGCTCCAGCATCCACCGCTCATCAACGACCTGCCTGAGACTCATGCCCAGCTCTTCGACTCTGAGGGCTTGTTCAAGAATATCATTCACAGTCTGGTATACAGTCATGTCCTTACGCTGGGCTAGATCCACGATCCTGTTTGCGATGTCTTCTTGGGCGGCTAGCATCTTACGCCTACTTGTGCTGCTGTTTGACAACTAGCTTCGCCCTCCCATCGCTGCCATCTTCTAATCACTTTGTATATGTAGATTATCTGATATAGGTTTTGGATGCCTTAATACTAGGTTTTAGATCACTTGTTCAAATATATAGAACAAGGGATCAAGGTTTTAACATCAACCACCTATATAGGTTTCATGATTAAGAGCCTGAAGATCACCACCATCGCAGATAATCTTGTTTTAAAGGCAGGACTATGGGGTCAGTGGGGGCTATCATATCTACTGGAATTAACAGACGCAAAGGGAGATGATAGAAAAGTACTGTTTGACACAGCGAACGACAGAGAGCCGTTCCTATACAACGTAGATAAACTGGAACTGAACCTAACCGATCTAGATGCAATCGTATTAAGCCACGGCCACAGCGACCACACAGTCGCCACAGTAGAAGCCCTAGAGATGACCAACGGATGTAAGGTCTACGCCCACCCACACTGCTTCATGCCAAGATACTATCAATCAAAGAGCGGAAAGAAAACCAATGTGGGAGTACCAGAGGGACAAGGAGTATCGGAGATCGAGGCAGCTGGAGGAGAACTGATCTTATCCGATGCCCCTGTGGAGGTGGTTCCCGGGCTATGGACCACGGGTCAGATCCCCAGAGTCACAGACTTTGAGCACATATCCAAGCCTAGTGAGGGTAGAAAAAGAGTTATCATAGTAGATGGAGAAGAAAAGGATGACCAAATCCTGTGTGATCAGTCTCTCTGGATGGAGATCGAGGGCAGTGGCTGTTGGGTTATCACCGGCTGCGCCCACAGTGGACCCGTGAACACCCTGAAGCGAGCCTCTGAGCTGGGAGGATTCAATGAAATATATGCTTACATCGGAGGAACCCACCTCGTGGGTCAAGAAGACAGCTACATCATGAGAACCGCTGATGAGTTAAAGAAATATAATCTAAAGTTATTCAGCCCATGCCACTGCACCGGGTTCAACGCCATGTCCATACTACACAAAGAGTTCAAGGAGAGCTTCGCCGTAAACTACTGTGGCAGAGTCTTCAACTCATGGGAGAAACCCTCCCCCATGGTCCTGTGACTACCACGGATGCTCTTTCATCTTAGTTAACCATGATATATAGTTCATGAAATAATGGATAGGCACAGTCACAATCAATATAACAATCATTTCCTGAAAAGTTGCTCTAGTAAAAGGCTGACTGAGAATAACAGCAACAAGGATAAAGTCCAGTTGATCGATAAATGGAGAGCTCTCACCGGGTGCAATATCCCACCTGCGCTTGAGGAAACTGCTTATGAGATCACCGAGTATCGCACCAAAACCCTGAGCAAGCCCCGCTAATGGGTTCCCCTGCAACGCCCCTATCAATAACCCCGCCAGCACACCGACGATGCTGCCGCGGAGGGTCTTGTGGCTCCCGAGGAATGGTTTTCCGTCGAGCCATTTTTCCCCACCATCTAGGGGTGGTCCTCCACCCAATGCAACCGGTGCAGCGTTTGCGAAATAGGCTGGGAGATAGATCCATATTGGGGTTAGTATGGTGTTGAGGTTCATTTTTGCTCCTCTGTTATACCCGATTGGTTGATGGTTAGGATGATAGGGGTCTTTAACTCGGCTGGTTTTTCCAGCACAGCCTGTCTGTTGCTTGGGGTAGCTGTTTTTTCAAGCCTTATGATGGTCTCGCTCCAGTAGCGAAGCAGCCGCTGAGCGACTGGCTCTATCTGCTGAGTATCCAGAATGCTTCTTACTTGTCCTGTCAGCAACATAGTTGACCCTGTTGTTTTGGCTATCTCCGTTAAATATCCAAGCTGACGGTTAAGCTCTTTGTTTACCCTGAACGTCTTTTCCTGATCCTCTGTTTCTCCACGGTAAAGCCCAGTTATACTATCAATGATTAACAGGTCCCCCCACTCCAGTTCAGGTAGTTGTTCTAGGGCGTCTCCTTGCCGAGAGTAGCTCTCCGGGGTAAAGAGCCGCAGTCGAGGCAGGAGATTCTTGCCCTGAGCTTGAGCGATCTGAGTTAGACGGGAGGCGTTGAGTTTATTATCAATATCCAGATAGACTGCTTTAGCTGAACGGTTCTGGCTCAGATGATGAAAAGCAGTTGTCAAGGCGAGGGTTGTTTTTCCAGTTGTCGCCTCCCCGTAGATCAGGTTTATCGCATGTGTGTGAAATCCTCCGCCGAGTACATTATCTAGGAGGTGGATCCCTGTTGGGGTTCTCGTTTTTTGGAGGCTCATTGTGTTTCAATTCGCGTACAGGTTTGAACTTGATCCTTTTGTTCATCAAGGATGTTTCTCACGTTTTTCATCATAACAGAAGTCGTTGCCCCGAGACCAGTAACGCAGGCAGCCCCAGCTGCTTGCCCTATGAGAAGCAACTCGATCAATGTCTCGGGTTCGGTTATCAAGTCTCTTCGGTGTTTGTTCTGCCAAAGATAATATATGATCCCTGCAGAGAGGGCGTCACCCGCCCCAGTAGGGTCAACTTGATCCACCAAGAATGCAGGCATCTCGACATGCTGTTTATTTGTCCCAGCGATTACCCCGTTCTGAGCGTCCGAGATAATAGCAAGCTTTACTCCAGCTCTGTTCAACTTCGATAATGCTCTGTGGGGGTTTATTTCACGTGTCAAATTAAATGCTTCGAGTTTATTGGCGTGAAGTATATCGATGTACTGAGAAGCATGCTCGAGATAATCCCAGCCACTGGATGGCATGATAACGTCAATGAAATTCAGAGTCCCCGCTTTTCCTGTTTTC
Organism: uncultured Candidatus Bathyarchaeia archaeon; assembly: GCA_964447425.1. Taxonomy (GTDB): domain Archaea; phylum Thermoproteota; class Bathyarchaeia; order TCS64; family TCS64; genus RBG-16-57-9. The sequence continues at coordinate 1,843 of CAYUTB010000022.1, read as the reverse complement.
TCAAGGATCATGGAGAGATTTTTTTCGATATCCGGTAAGCCTCCAAGAGTCCCTTGGTAAAATATGTCTGGGTGGACACGGTTTATTGATTTCAAGAGGTGTTCTGTGGTCAGCATCGAGTTGGCTGTAAGCTCAGCGATATAGCGCCGATCCTCCCCCTTCACCAAGAGTGCCACGTTCTTTGCCGTAGTACTGTTTTTCTGGGTCTCTGGAATGGGTTTAACTCCTCTGTTTCTGAGTTGGTTGAGGAGGAATTCCCCCATCTCATCTTCTCCGATTGATCCTACTGCGTGAATATTACTGGCTCCTAGCTGGGCTAGGTTTATGGCAACGTTGGAGCTGTGCCCTCCAGGGCTGAGATGTATCCCGTTTGGAGCGTAGGTAAGGCTCCCCGGTGGTCCTATCTCAGGTAAATCCGGTACCAGTATGTCTGCTACGAAGCTTCCGCTGCAGAGGATGCTCATGGGTTATTGTGGATGCGTCTGTGCTTATTTTTATTCCCATAATAAAATTAGCTGTGGATTTTTGCTCCACATTTGGTACAGTAATCTGAGTCGTTTGGGTTTTTACTCCCGCATTTTGGGCAGTAGACGAGCGTGGTTTTCTTGGGTTTCGCTTCTTTTGCTTTATCGATCTCTGTCCTGACTTCCTCTGATACTTGTTTTAGTCCTTTTTTTGCTGTATCCACTGCTTCTTCAAGTAGCTTTGAGGCGTTTTGTATGGCGTATTCTAGGTCTTTTTCCCAGTCTGGTCGTCTGTCAACGGGGGTTCTTACGTTGTCGTTTTCTCCTTTTTCTGTTCGGAGTCCGCAGTTGGGGCAGAAGTTTGAGTCTTCTGCTATTTCTTTTTCACAAGATCTACATGTGTCCATAAATAGTTTTTACGCTAGCGATATTAAGAATGTTTTGGTTCGGATGCATGCTATATAACTAAATCTGGGGCTACGCGAAGAAGTTCGCGGTTTGTGAAAGGTATTACACCAAGTAACCTAGGTCTCGGAGATATCTTCTGACAGCGGATTTCACAAAGTCGGGAATACTGGTGTAGCCATGGTTTCCGCTCTCGATGACTTCCTCTATTTTTTTTGCAAGACTTTCCGGGAGGTTGACGGTGTGGTACTTGTATTTTCTATCAGACATCCTATTAATTTTCTAGGTATTTTGGTTTAAAAACCTTTATTTTTTTAGGTAAAAAAAGATTAAAATAATATCCAGTGAGGGGTGAAAGTAACAAATTACCGCTCGTTATAGGACTCATCCATCTTCTGGAACCGCGTCAGAAGCGAGCGATATCCTTCATAGATAATATCAGAGATATCATTACGTGGGATATCCGAGTGCTTCATCACCTCGGTGAGTTCACCAATGAAGCGTTCCAGTTCTAGGCGTACCCATTGAATCGCCTTTAACTCCAACTCCATATTGTAGGCAATTTCTTCAATCGTTTCTTCGTCCTCATTCCCCCATAATTCCTCTGACCCATCTTCCTCTACTATGAAGAGCTTGTTACTCCTAACAATAATCCGAGGAGTCATGGGTAACTTGAGAGTCGTTGGGGTGCCTCTCTTGACAACTGGATTTATTCTTCTTCTGATCCTTTTTACCAGTAAGTCATAGGATACAGCATCTTCACTTAGGAGATTGTCTTTGAATGACTCGCTGTGTCCTTTTGTGGAGATAGGCAGCCTCGATTCGCCCAAGTATCGGATAATGGGGAGGGACATGATTTCGGATAATTTTTGGATTAACTCAAGGTTGTCTAGGACGCTGATTTCTTCTGGGGATATTATACAGTCATATGTGGTGGTCTCGATGTGATGAATGAGGGTTTTGATATCAGAGGG
>CAYUTB010000021.1:11806-23739 GCA_964447425.1 uncultured Candidatus Bathyarchaeia archaeon | reverse complement strand
GCAGTCGTGCCGTCCATGCTGAAAGGCGAATGTCAGGCATCAGTGCCATGCCGGGGTGACAGGGGTTACGCTGGGACACAGGACTATGAGATGATATTCACCATCCCCCGGGACCTGATCGAGCGTGTGGTTGATGGGATGGATCAACCCGGCACAAGCTCCACTCCGACCCGGTTCAGTATGAACCCCGAGTACATGCTATCCGAGGGATACGCGGAGATCGCTAAACTCATGGGGCAATTGGATTCGGAGGGAAAACCCATCAAGGGTTATAGTGGAAAAGATCGTCGTCTAAACCTCCAGTACAGGTAAAACCACATCTCCTACCTCAAACGTTATTTCCTATACCTCATCCCTTTACACGATAAACATGAGTCAGTTTACTCATCTGGAATGTTCTGCATGTGGCGAGAAACACGACGCAGACATGGTTCAAACAGTCTGTAAGAAATGTGGAAAACCCCTCTTCGCAAGATACGACCTTGAGGCAGTCAAAGAATCACTCACAAAACGGGAACTAGTTGGTAGGGAAGCCTCCATGTGGAGATACTTTGAGCTGCTCCCGGTTAAGAACAGGAGAAACATCGTGACCCTCGGCGAGGGGTGGACCCCATTAATTCACGCCTCCTCTGTTGGCGACATGATCGGGTTAAAGGACCTCTGGATAAAAGACGAGGGCATCATACCCACCGGCAGTTTCAAGGCGAGAGGGCTCGGCATGGCAATCAGCAAAGCCAAGGAACTCGGCATCAAGAGCGTTGCGTTGCCCTCCGCGGGAAACGCAGCAGGCTCCATGGCTGCTTACGGCGCACGCGCCGGTATGAAGGTCTATGTCTTCATGCCAAAGGACGCGCCAAAGGTCAACCAAGTAGAGTGCCAAGTAGTTGGAGCCAAAGTAGTTCTTGTTGATGGACTCATCAGCGACGCCGGTAAACTCGTCAAGGAAGGCATGGCGGAGATGAAGTGGTTCAACGTAGCTACCCTCGGTGAGCCCTACAGGGTTGAGGGCAAGAAGACTATGGGGCTTGAGGTGGCTGAGCAGTTTGACTGGAATCTACCCGATGTCATCATATACCCCACTGGTGGAGGAACCGGCATCATAGGAATGTGGAAGGTCTTTGACGAATTAGAAGAACTAGGCTGGATTGGCAGCGAGCGTCCGAGGATGGTCTCTGTGCAGGCAGAGGGATGCGCACCCATCGTAAAAGCCTACAACGAGGGAAAGAAGGAGTCCGTGTTCTTCCAGAACGCCGAGACAAAGGCATCGGGTCTACGAGTGCCAAAGGCGCTTGGTGACTTCCTCGTATTGAACGCTGCGCGTGATAGCGGCGGAAAATGCCTAGCGGTAAGCGATGAAGAGATCATGGAAGGGGTCTCTGATATCAGCAAGCACGAGGGGATGTTCGTCTGCCCCGAGGGAGCAGCCACCTACGCGGCGCTGAAGAAGATGATCGCGGAGGGCTCAGTGGACAAGGATGAACGAGTGGTACTCTTCAACACGGGGAGCGGGCTGAAATACACAGACCTCTTCACCGTAGACGCACCCATCGTTGACCCCAAGAAGCCATTCGACTACAGCAGCCTCAAATAACCCCGATTTTATTCACAACATTTTTCCCCCTAACCAACTACCCCATACCGATTTCGATGAGGGAAGCCAAGGCATTCGCACCCGGACACCTAACAGGTCTGTTCCAGATATGCACGGAGGGAAACGACCCTCTCAGATGGGGGGCAAGGGGCTCAGGCGTTAGCTTAACTCGTGGGGTTACCACGCATGTCTCCGCTGAGCCATCTGGGCGTCAAACACATGATATCTACATCAACGATGAACAGGTGATAGACGCCTATGTTAGCGAATACGTCCTATCCAAGTACCAGACATACCTCATCCAGCCAATGAACATAACCATACGCCACACAATCAACACACCCCTCACCGCCGGCTTTGGGAGCAGTGGAGGAGGCGCACTCAGCCTTAGCCTTGCATTAAACGAGGCACTTCAAATAGGACTCTCAAGTATCGACGCAGCCCAGATAGCCCATATAGCCGAGATAGAGTGTAAGACGGGTCTTGGCAGTGTATTCGCAGCAGTCAATGGCGGATTCGGGGTATTGTATGAGCCCGGTGCACCGGGTATAGGCAAGGGCATACTGATGCAGGATACGGGCGACTTGGCTGTAGTCTACGTCTACTATGGGCCTATCCACACCAAAGACGCATTATCAAACCCCGACTTGGTGAAGAAGATCAACCAGCTGGGCAGAACATACGTGGATGAACTCTACAAAGAGTTGACAGCGGAGCGATTCATGTATTATAGCCGTAAATTCACGGACCACGTTGGGTTAGCCACGAAACGCATTAGGGGTCTCTTCAAACAGATGGATAGCCACAGCTTGACCTTCACTATGGCGAACTTTGGTGAGGTAGCCTTCACTGTTCAGCATAAGGCGAGTGCAGAACAGGCAGTAGAAATACTTGAAGGGCTCGGCGAACACCCCGTCATATGCCCAATCGATGAGCATGGAGCAACCCTACTCTAATCTGCCCGTAGAATAATACATTAGAAGATGATATATGGTTTTTAGAGTGTGGCTGGGATCAGCAACTCTGTGATGTAATGAGTCATATGAACCGGCCTCGGAACCTTACGGCTCATCTCAAGGAAGTGATCAAAGCTGTTGGCTTGGAACACCCAAACATAGTTCCATTTAGCGTTCATACTCCCAAAGAGGCCCTCATGTTCTACACCTGTCTCGATACAGCTCTTCTGCATCTTCTTGTCGTGTTCTTTAAGCTCTTTTCTAGTGCCTAGCCAGTCAAAGTATAGGAGGATTTTCATCCTTTCGTCCCCCCTAGGTTCCCGAGGCACCATATATCCTTATCGCTCCATTTACGGTTAAACTACAGTCAATAAGTATTTTGCGCATTATTCACAAGTGATATTAACACAAAAACCCAAACTCTGTAGCTGTTACTGATAACATGACTAGCCCTTTTGATAAACCAACAATCGAGAGCAGGCTCAGCGTCAGGGGTGTCAAGTGGCACCGCGATGCAGCGGAAAAGCAGACTACTGGGTCCGGGATATGAACAAGTACCTTCAAGAGGTCAGGGACTTTGTGGTGAAGAGGCTCAATGAGATGGGTAACTTCACTATCCCACACCTTGAAGGAACCTACCTGATGTTCCCCAAGTTCAACTATGGGTTGAGCAGCGATGAGCTTGATAAGGTCCTCATGAAGGAGCCCAAAGTCAGATTGAACAAGGGAAACGTCTTCGGTCCACTCGGCGACGGCCACATGAGGATGCTGACTGCTACGAGCAAAGGCATCATGAATGAGGCTCTCGGCAGGATCGAGAAAATCATCCCCACCCTTGAAAAGATGAAGGCATAAGCCTCCCCTATTTTTTTGGCCAATATACTTTAAGGCTTTTTACTTCATTAAAATGAGGGTCATCTGTTATAACTGAAGCATTTTGCATCTTAGCGGTTGCTGCGATGACGCTGTCAGCCATAGGTTGCCCTGTTACATGATTTATCTCGGCTGCGTTTACCGCGATCTCCTGATTTAGATCCGTTATCTGGAAATCGCGTTTCATCACCTCGACTCTGTGTCGAGCTATTTCTCTTCCCTCTCGAACTAGGATTAGTTTGTAGACCTCGTAAATGGTTACTGAAGAGATTATCCTATTCTTTGTCTGCACAATGGTTTCTGTAAGTTTTCTGAGAAACCCCTCATCCCCAGAGTAGAAGTACTCTATGAAGAAGCGGGTATCAAACACTGCCTTATCTGGCATCCTGCCTTCTCATCTCATCAAGCTCTTTTTTCACCTCTTCTGGTGTTGAGATGTGGCTCCCGGCTCCAGCGAGGTCAATTATGCTCGTGACTTTTCGTATCGTTATTTTACCATCTTCCTCTGTTATCTCTACCTTTGAGCCAGGGGTTATCTTGTGTTTTTTTCTGATCTCTATGGGGATCGTTACCTGCCCTTTTGGTGTTACTGAGACCTCAGTCATACCTTAATCATGGTAATACCTGATAATAGGTATTACTACGCCTATAGATGGGCGTGATAAAACCCATCTTAATAATTGAGATGTGCCTCTACAAATCAGTCGGCTCTTCTTCTGTCTCGTACTTGAACTGCATCTCATAGAGTTGCTTGTATAATCCGCCCTGCATGATGAGCTCATCGTGGCTTCCCTTCTCGGCTATGCGTCCCTCATGGAGTACTATTATCATATCCGCGTTGCGAACCGTGCTGAGCCTATGGGCTATTATGATGCTTGTCCTGTTCTTGAAGACCTTGTCAAGCGCCTGCTGGATGATCAACTCCGTATAGGCGTCGATGCTGCTGGTAGCCTCATCCATAATCAGGATTCTCGGGTCCGCCAGCAACGCCCTCGCTAGGCTAATTAACTGACGCTGACCGACGCTGAGCCTGCTTCCTCGTTCCCTAACCTCTGTCTGGTAGGCCTCGGGTAGTTTCTCGATGAACTCGTGGGCTCCCACTGTTTGGGCTACCTCTATGATCTCCTCATCTGTTGCATCGAGGTTGCCGTATCTGATGTTCTCCATCACGGTGCCGCTGAAGAGGAAGTTATCCTGAAGCACTACCGCCATCTGTTTTCTCAGAGAGGCGAGTTTTACGTCCCGTATGTCGTGGCCGTCAACCTTCAACGCTCCCTCCTTGGGGTCATAGAACCTGTAGAGGAGGTTGATCATTGTGGTTTTCCCGACGCCTGTTGGTCCCACGAGGGCTACCGTGGTGTTTGGCTTGATCTCTAAATCTATCTCGGATAATACAGGCTGATCGTCCTCGTATCTGAAGCTCAGGTGATCATACTCTATATGCCCCTCGATCCTTGGAAGCTCAAACGCCTCGGGCTTATCCCTGATGCCCTTGGGGGTATCCATGATGTCAAAGACGCGCTCCGCGGCTGCAAGGGCGCTCTGGACGCTGTTCCAGAAGGTGCTCAAGTCCTGTATGGGCATGAAGAACCTTGTGAGGTAGCTCATGAAGCCGAAGAGGACGCCTACGCTGAGCGTCCCAGCCATAACTGCGCCTCCGCCGAACCATAAGACGAGGAAGTTACCGATGGCTGTGAATATGCCTACTGCTGGCCAGAAGGCTGACATGACTTGTCCAGCCTGTACGTTTGCCTCCATGTTGCTCTGGTTGATCTGTCTGAACTCATTCCGGGTCTCGCCTTCCCTGCTGTAGCTCTGTATCTCCTTCATGCCGCTGACGCTCTCCTCCATCTTCGCGGAGACGCTTGCGATGGTCTTACGGGTCTCTCTGTAGACCTTGCGCACTCTTCTCCCCCATATGTAGAGAAATATCATCATGAGGGGGATTACGCTGAATGTGATGAGGCTGAGCTGCCAGTTCATGTACAGCATTATACCGATGATCCCAACAAGCGTCAACAGGTCAGCGATCACATTCGCGACTCCGCTTGTTATGAGCTCGGTTATCTTCTCGATATCATTTGTGCCCCTGCTGACGATGCTGCCCACCTCTCTTTTTGCGTAAAAGTTGAGGCTCAGCAGTTGTAGGTGCTTGAACATATCCATCCGCAGATTCAGTTCCAGCTTGGACCCCAGCCAGTTGATGAGGTACTCCTGCATATACTGGGTCACGAAGGTCAAGAGGTAGACTACTACAAAGCCTGCTCCGAGTATGTAGAGCCCCCTAGTATCCATTTGTTTAATGTAGCTATCGATGGCCAGCGAGTACATGTATGGTGGAAACAGGTTGATGATGGTTGAACCAATAATGGCTACCACAAGCAGAGCCGATTCCCGTCTCTGACTAGTAATGTAGCTAATCATGCGTCGGAAGAGCACCATATCAGGTACACTGCGCACATAGTCCTCATCATCTGAGGCATACTTCTCCATCATATGACCCATTAGGATCTACCTCCTTTCGCGCCTGAAATCTGGGTATCATACAGTTTTCTGTATATCCCGTTATGTTTCATCAGCTCAGCGTGAGTGCCTTTCTCCGTTATCTCGCCGTCCTCTAGGACGATGATGTAGTCGGCTTTCTTTATGCTGCTAAGCCTCTGGGTGATGATGAAGGTTGTGCGGTTCTCGATGAGCTCATCCAGCGCCTGCTGTATCTCGTACTCTGTCTGAGTGTCAACGCTGCTTGTGCTATCATCCAGTATCAGTATCTTCGGGTTCTTCAGCAACGCCCTCGCGATAGCCACCCTCTGCTTCTGACCCCCACTGAGGGTAACACCCCTCTCCCCGACCCGTGTATCGTATTTATCGGGTAATGCCTCGATGAATTCATGTATCTTGGCTTGCTCCGCTGCTTGGCGCACCTTCTCAATTGATGCGTGTTCTACGCCGTATGCGATGTTTTCCCGTAATGTGGTGCTGAATATGAATGGGTCCTGTCTGACGATCCCAATGTGCTTTCTGAGGTTCTTGACAGTGATATCCCGTATGTCCACATCATCGAGTTTGATGCTTCCCCTTGTAACATCATAGAACCGTGGTATGAGGTTGATTATGCTGCTCTTTCCCGAGCCTGTGGCTCCCAGTATCGCCACTGTCTGCCCCGGCTTCACATCTAGGTCGATATCCTTCAGGACCATGTTTTTCCCATCGTAGCTGAACCAGACATCATCAAAGCAGAGATGCCCCTCCACGTTGCCAAGCTCCACCGCGTCTTCTTTATCGTGGACATCTATCTCGGCGTCGATAACCTCAAACACTCTCTCCGCTGCCGCCTGTGCACGTACGAACATCCCCGTCATAAAGCCCAGCATCCGCACTGGCCCCATCAACCTAGCCAAATAGAAGTAGAAGGCAATCATGGTTCCGAGGCTTAGGGCTCCCTGTATGACCTGAGTGCCACCGTACAGGATGATTAACACCACTCCGAGGCTGCTTATGAGCGTCGTGAGGGGTCTGAAGAATGCTCTTAGTTTGGCCATCTTGATGTTGATGTCGAAGTATTTTATGAGTTCGGCCCAGAACTTTTGCTCCTCAAAAGCCTCCCTGCTGAAGCCTCGTACTACTCGTAATCCGCTGAGGTTTTCCTGCATCACCGACGTGATCACGCCATTCTGCTCTCTTATTTCCTGCCACATGGGGCGTATCTGTCGGCTGAAGTTCAGTGTGGTGACTAGCAGGAATGGTAGTACAATTATCGACATGAGGGTCAAGTTGAGATCCAGAGAGATCATACTGTAGATTACCAGAATCAGCAACAGTAGGTTGCTGAGGGCTAGCCTGAACCCCATGTTGAAGAAATGTCCAAGCATGTTGATGTCTCCCGTAGCACGTGCCATCAGCTGCCCTGTCCTCTGTTGGTCGTAGAAGCTGAAGCTCTGCTCCAGCAGGCTATTGTACATGTCGCTTCTCATATCGAAGCTCCCACGCTGACTGATTATCTCCAGCGTATAGCGTTGAATGTAACTCAGCCCACCCTCTAGGACCGCGATAATGACCAAACTTAAACTGAGTACCAGAAGCACTGCTCTATCCTGGCTTATCCCATTCCAGTTCTGAACCATCTCCGCGATGGGTAATAACAGTTGGTTGGTTAATCCCTCGATCCCAGTTGCTACTGGGATGGGCTCCCCTGCCGCAACATATCCAACGTTATCGATGATGTTACCGATTATAGCCGGGGATAATATGCCCAAAACAGTGGTCAGTACTATGACTACGATGATGGCTTTTAGCTCCCAATAGGGCGTGATGTATCCGAAAAGGCGCTTGAATATGCTCAAATAGCCTTTCTGATGCTTACTCGACATTCCACGTGCTCCCACTGTACTTATTCATGATAGCCCTGAGCTCATCGATGTTCTTCCTGTACTCAGCGTTATTCAGAAGCTGTACATGCGAAACAATATGGGCTATGCTCCTCTGAGCGTAACGCCCAATATCCTTATCGTTGTTCTTCCTGAGAATACGTTCCTCGTATGCCTTCTTGTTATAGATGTGACACCTCAGAAGAAGCTGCTTAACCTTAGGCTTCGCCTCGACTGGGATCTCCACCCCGTACATCCCGAGTCCTTCAACCAGTCTCTCGATATAGGTATCAGTCCACGCCGAGTAATCCGGATCCTCCTCCAGAGCCTCGGTAACCCTGTAGCTAACGTGAAAGTCCTCGCTCACCGCCATATAATATGGCTGAATCATGTTTCTGACCTGCTCCTGTTTAGTAACCTCGATTAGTCCAGCGTCTAGCAAGGTATTTAGATGGTGAACGATGCTGCTGTGGTTTTTATCCAGTTTCTTAGCGAGGTCCGTTGCACTCATCTCCTCCTGACTGATAATTCGAAGGATCCTTCTTCGAGTATCGTCCGCAAGAAGTTTTCCCACCTCCGGGTCTGTAATGATCTGCATTTTCGACCTCAACTGTATCGCTACAGTAGGTTGTAGTGTAATAGATAAGCCTGTCTGAAAAATAGAATAAATAAAAACCGCTTACTTCTTGCGGCTGAGGTTGCGCATCTTGTGACCTGCGCTGGTCTTGCCCCTGTACGCGCGTCCACGGACTGGCTTGCTTGTAAACACGGGCTTTGGAACGGTGTAGTCCATATCTTTTACTTCCTCAAGGAACTCCTTCAGGGCCTCAACGTTCTCATCGTATCCTGTACCCCTCTTTAGGTCAACTGGGATACCGAGGCTCCTCGCCTTCCCAATGGTGAGCTCAACTGCCGTAAGCTCCTCTGCGCTGAAACCCTTACCCTCACGGATAATGTCCCCGCTCTCAACAATAGGTGAAATAAATCTAGCCATAGTAATCACCTGTAGCTCTTCTGCTTTCTGCGGCGCGCACCAGGTCCACCGAACTTTTTGGCTTCCTTGCGGCGAGCGTCACCAGCTAGCATGGTTCTGTCGTATTCTAGGTATTTGATGCGTAGTCGTTTGCTCTTGGTGAACTTTATCATGCCCTGTGCTATGCCCATTCTGGCTGCCTCTGCTTGGCCGATTACGCCTCCACCCGCTGTGTTGATGCTGATATCCACCCTGTCCTTGTAATCGGTGGCCAACATGAATGGTTCAAGGATCTTCTCCCTCGCCATGAATGGCTCGATTAGGTGTATAGGTGTGTTGTTGACTCTTATCCTGCCCTGGCCATCGGAGACGACTACCCTAGCCTTGCTGGTTTTACGCTTCCCGGTAGCTAGAACACTTTTTTTCTTGCTTGACATATTCTAATTCACTTCTTCCAACCGATGTTCTCGGCGATCTCTCCAATGGTCACGAACCTGCGGTTCAGGTTATCTGAGTGGTATTGCTCCATCTTCTCCAATTCGGCTCCCTCGAATTCATCTGGGACGCCGATGTGGACCTTGAGTTTCTTAAAAGCGTCTCTGCCATTTGCCTTGCGGTAGGGCAGCATTCCTCTGATAGTTTTTCGGACGATCCTGTGTGGCTGACGATAGTGGACAGGGCCCTTCTCGTGGCCGCCGACGCCTAGGAATTCTTTCTCCTTTGCGATGATCGCTTGTTTGTCTCCCGAGACTATGATTTTCTCGGCGTTTACGATGTCTATGGTTTCACCTGCGAGAAGCCTTTTAGCAACTATGCTTGCCATCCTGCCCAGTATGAGGCCTTCTCCGTCTATGATTGTTTTAGTGCTCATGTTTTTCATCCTTTTTTGGCTAGAGCCGCCTAATGCACCCCACTGAACAATGTTTATGGCTATAAAGGTTTTCCAATCATTGACGCTACAAACCGGGTTTGTATGGTCACACACAGGTGAGACAACCAGTGAATTTGAGGTTGACGTCCAATCGGTTAGAAACGTTTATACCCGATCCCTTTGCTTCTGGTGTCCTGTGGATGTGAAAATGAGGGAGTATATTCACTAGAGGCGTTTGTATTCATCTCTAGTCAGACTACTTTCTCTCAGCAACACCGAGCCACGGATTCTAGAAGACAACTACCCCTAGTGGGCTCTAGGACAGATTCTAACACATACAGGAGACATAGATTTGACTAAGGTAAAATTCGCTATACCCAAGGGGCACCTTGGGGACCAGACACTGAAGATACTTGAAAGAGCAGGTTACAGGGTCACGGGGCATGATAGGACTTACAGGCCGGGGATAAATGATCCCGAGATCGAGTTGAAGGTCCTGAGGCCACAGGAGATTCCCACCTATGTTAGTGAGGGTGTGCAGGATGTCGGGATCAGTGGTAAGGACTGGGTTGCTGAGAACAAGGCGGATGTCGAGACATTACTCGACTTAGAATACGCAAAGGTTAGGCTGGTTATCGCGGTTCCTAAGAACTGGAACGAGGTAAACAGTCTCAGTGATCTGCTCAGGAAGAGTATCTGTGAGGATTCCACGTTGCGGATAAGCACAGAGTACCTGAATGCAGCCAAGGAGTACATCAAGCAGAACCCCGTGTACATTGAGACCTATGGAGGCTTGGACCCCGTGGTGATCAGCCCATGGTGGAGAATAGGTGAAAACGAGCGCGTAGCCATCTATCTGAGCTTCGGCGCCACCGAGGCCAAGCCACCTGAGGACGCTGACGCCATCATAGAGGTTATTGAGACAGGCACTAGCCTCCAGCAGAATGGGTTGAAGGTCATCGAGGAAGTGATGCAGACCAGCGCGTTGCTGATCGCAAACAAGGCGGCTCTCAGGGACCCCCTGAAGAAGGAGAAGATACTGGATATTTTGACTTTGATGCGTGGAGCCGTTGATGGCGCCAAGAAGCTGCACATATTCGTTAATGTCAAGAAGTCAAACCTAGATGAGTTGCTGAAGCAGTTGCCCGCCCTGAAGCGGCCCACCGTCAGTGATCTAAGTGACCCTGAGTGGTGTGCCATAAACACTGTGATAGATAAAGACCGGCTCATCCAGATACTTCCAACTCTGCGTACGCTGGCACAGGGCTTGGTGCTCTATGAGCCCCGGCAGGTTCTGCCACTTGAAGAGATAGTTTTGGAGAATGGTAGCGATGAAAAGATACAGTGAGGAGCCTGAGATACTGGCTGGGCGTTGGCCAAACGCCTCGGCTGGTAACCGTGAGCTGCTGGAGTATGTTAATCCAATTGTGGCTGATGTAGCCGCGAATGGTGACCAAGCCGTTGGACAGTATACTGAGCGCTTCGACAAGGTAAAGCTAGACTCATTCAAGGTTACGCCTGAAGAGATTCAGATTGCATACTCGAAGGTAACCCAAGAACAGGTGGATGCTCTCAGGGAGTCACGTAGACGACTGGAGATAGTTGAGTCTCAGAGGTTGGCTCAGTCCAACTTCATGGTCGAGATAAGCGGAGCCAACATCCGGTGCACTCTCAAGCCCATTAGGTCAGTTGGATGCTATGTGCCGGGCGGTAAGGCTGCTTACCCGAGCTCGGTTATCATGAATGTTGCCCCTGCGAAGGTGGCTGGGGTTGAAAGGGTTGTGGTCTGTACGCCTCCAGATAAGGATGGCAGTGTTGATCCTCTCACCCTCGTTGCCTGCGATATATGCATGGTGGATGAGGTCTACAAGATCGGCGGGGTACAGGCTATCGCTGCTTTGGCATATGGCACCGAGTCTGTGCCCCGGGTGGAGAAGATCGTTGGACCCGGAAACAAATACGTCACAGCCGCTAAGAGTCTGGTCTCGGGCGTTGTCTCCATAGATAAGCCCGCTGGACCCACGGAGATACTCATCATAGCAGATGAGACATCAGATCCAAGGTTGATCGCCTTTGATCTCATCAGTCAGGCTGAGCACGGCTCTGGTGGAATCTCTGGCTTGGTAACGATATCTGAACGTGTGGCTGATGAGGTGGATCGACTGGTCGGAGAAATGGTTCCATGTTGCATGCGGAGTGAGGTAATCTCTGAGGTTCTTGCCGAGGGTGGATTCATCTACACAGTCTCCTGTATCGATGAGGCGATAGACTTCGCCAACAGGTTCGCCCCGGAGCACCTTGA
>CAYUTB010000021.1:0-11706 GCA_964447425.1 uncultured Candidatus Bathyarchaeia archaeon | reverse complement strand
AAGGTAGCTGCGTTGGCGGAGGCTGAAGGGCTGCCCAACCACAGAGAGGCAGTGGAGGCTCGCTTCAAGTGAACACCCGGAAACTCATAGAGTCAAGTAAAAGGATCAGTCCATATCGCCCTAACCCATCCATTGAGGCTTTTGCCTCCAGCCTGGGTATGAGAGTTGAAGATGTCTTGAAGCTAAACTCCAACGAGAACCTGTTCCTAGACAAAACCACTTTGAACAGCATCCTCGTTGAGGCTGCATGCGAGACCGATCCACGGCTCTATCCGCAGGATGAGGAAGAGAAACTAAGACAACTATTGGCGGAGATTAACAAAGTCTCCTCCAGCCAGATAATGGTCTCCGCTGGGGGAGATCAGGTAATTGAGTTACTCTTCTCCCTGCTTCAGAGGGGGGAATCGGTTACAGCGGTGAGCCCCACATTCTCCATGTACCCCAGGGCAGCCCTTCAGAGAGAAGCAGAGTACAGGGAAGCCTCACTGGAACCCGATTTTTCGCTAAACGTCAAGAAAACTCTTGGCATAGCATCGGGGTCCTCTATGCTCGTTGTATGTAACCCCAATAACCCCACTGGGAACCAGTTCCCTAGAGAAGACATTGTTGAGCTGGTGAAGGGATTCAGTGGTTTAGTGCTCATCGATGAGGCGTATCAGGAGTACTCCGAGTACTCGGTGGCTGATCTGATCTCTGATTATCCAAACCTCATCGTGTTGAGGACATTCTCCAAGGCGTATGGGTTGGCTGGGCTAAGATTAGGCTACTGTATAGCCAATGAGGAGCTTGCGTCCACGCTGCGTGAGAGATACATGATGCCCTACCCTGTTCCCAATGTAGTGTTGAATGCAGGCATCAAGGTACTTGAGAGACGAGACCTAATACAGGAAACAGTAGAGAAAACAAGGATAGAGCGAGAATTGCTCATATCCCAGCTCAACAGCCTCGATGGGGTACAGGCTTTCCCATCCGAGACCAACTTCATTCTTTTTAATACAGAAAAGCCATACACAGAGGTATATGAGGCTCTCATGAGCCAAGGCGTAATCATCAGCAAACAGGGCAACATACTGGGAAACATGAACTGTCTGAGAGTAACAGTGGCTCCCAGAGCCCTGCTTTGGAGATTCATAGAAGCCCTAAAGGAGGCGACAAAGTGACCCAATACATAGAACTAGAGAACCCCAAAGGAACCATCTACATCAGAAAAGACAAACTAATGGAAATAGCCAAAGTAGACACAATAGTGTTTGACTGCGATGGCGTACTCCTCGACGTGCGGAACGCGTACAATGTAGCGATAGCCGAGACCACTCGTATCATCATCGAGGCTCTCACTGGCACAGTGATCCCTGTGGAGATATTTGATAGCGAGTTGAACTTCGCCTTTAAGCGAACCGGGGGCTTCAACAATGACTGGAGCCACGCCTACGCTGTAATCATGAGGATACTAGCAGAGGTACCAGAGTCGAAGCTGGCTGAGCTGAACAAGCTGGCTGAGGAGAGCCTCAGATACGATTCACCAAGAGATCGATTTGATTACATGTCTGGGAAGGTGAAGACCATCATCCCTGTTGATGGGCTCTACGGGAAACTCATGGAGTTCGCATCACAGCTAGACGCCTCAGGCATAGAGAAAGTAGACAAGCTTCTACTACCCAAGGTAGGTTCCAGCATCAAGAAAGCCCTCAAGTTCAGGGGCGAGGTCGGTGAAAGCATCGTCAGCACTCTCTTTGAGGAGTTATTCTTGGGGGAGCAGATCTTCGCTGAGACATTTGGCTTTGAGCCATGTTTTGTGAGCCGCGATATAGGAATAGTTGAGGCTGATGAGGTAGTGATACTAGGCGAGACACTTGACGAGCTTGAATCCATCCTCGGTGGATCGAGATTCGGCGTAGCCTCGGGCAGCCTTGAGAACACTGCAAGGCACGCCCTGCGTGAGATCAAGGATCGTTTTCCTCAAGACAGTCAGTACTGGCACGACGTGGTGGATAGGGACGCTAAAAGGCTGGGTGAGAAGAATCTCCACAAACCAAACCCATATCCACTATTGAAGGCGTCAGAGAAATACAACTCTGAGACTGTGCTCTACATTGGTGACACCATGGCGGATTATCTCACAGCTGAGAACGCCGGTGAGGGCTATGTTTTCGCGGGGGTCTATGGTTGTATTCACTGTAGCGAGGAGGCGAAGAAGAGCTTCTTAGACTTGGGTAGTGATGTTGTGGCTCCCACGGTGAACGAGATTCCCGTGGTTCTGAGATACGCGAGAGGTGAAACACAGTGAGAAGCGCTGAGTACAGCAGAAAGACGCGGGAGACAGATATCACTGCGCATGTAAACCTAGAAGGAGCCGGGATAGCTGACATCAGCACCGGCATAAAGTTCCTTGACCACATGCTCACCAGCTTAGCCACACACAGCCTCATAGACATAGAAATCAACGCCGTCGGGGAC
This sequence comes from uncultured Candidatus Bathyarchaeia archaeon, assembly GCA_964447425.1. Lineage (GTDB taxonomy): Archaea > Thermoproteota > Bathyarchaeia > TCS64 > TCS64 > RBG-16-57-9. The sequence continues at coordinate 9,249 of CAYUTB010000021.1, read as the reverse complement.
CTTGGGCACCACATCGCTGAGGACACCGCGTTGGTTCTGGGAGAAGCACTAAGACTGGCGGTCCAGCAAGATAAGCGCATTACCCGGTTCGCTGATGCCACTGTGCCTATGGATGAAGCCCTAGCCTCCTGCAGCATAGACATGGGTGGAAGACCATACCACGTCATCGATCTCGGGCTTGTGAACCCCATGACAGAGGACATGGCAAACGAGGACGTAACTCACTTCATGGAGACATTAGCCACATGCCTGCGTGCCAATATACACATACAGGTCTTGTACGGTTCAAATGATCACCACAGGGCAGAGGCAGCCTTCAAGGCATTGGCGAGGTGCCTCAGGATGGCATCCTCCATCGATCCCAGACGCGTGGATTCACCGAGTAGCAAGGGAGTGCTATGACCCGTATATCTGTGATAGATTATGGGGTTGGTAACCTCTTCAGCATGCAGAACGCTCTCAGGAAGACTGGGGCAATGGTGGAGATTGTGAAAACATCCTCTGAGATTCTTGCAGCTGATGGCGTGGTGCTGCCTGGGGTCGGGAACTTCGGAGCCGCAGCCCTGAGGCTAAATCCTCTCGCTGACGCTGTGCGTGAGGCAGCGGGGAATGGGGTGCCGCTCCTAGGCAGCTGTCTCGGTATGCAGCTCTTGTTTGATGGGAGTGAGGAGGGAGAGGGCTCAGGGTTGGGTTTGCTCAATGGATGGATCAAAGGGTTCAGTGGAGAGCTAAAGACCCCTCACATGGGGTGGAACACCATCAAGGCGACCCGTGATAGCCCACTCCTAGAGGGCATACCGGATGGCTCCTACTTCTACTATGTTCACAGCTTCTACCCGGAGCCAGTTGACCCCACTGATACCCTAGCGGAGACCATTTATGGTGAACGCTTCACATCGCTTGTCGAGAGAGGCAACGTCTACGGGGCTCAGTTTCACCCCGAGAAGTCCGGCAAGTCCGGTGCAGCCCTGCTATCCAACTTTTTGGGGATCATAAGGAGGTAGCGTGTTGCAGATTATTCCAGCTATCGACATATTGGATGCTCAACTCGTCAGGTTGACCAAGGGGGACCCATCTACAAAGCAGAGTTACCGGATGTTGAGCCCTGTTGAGGCTGCACATGAGTGGATGCAGAGAGGAGCAGATATGATTCACATCATAGACTTGGACGCAGCCCTCGGGAAGACCCCTAACACTGACCTGATTCTGGGGATAGCCGATGAGGTTGATGCTCAGTTACAGGTTGGAGGCGGAATCAGGGATATAAAGACGGCTCAGAGGCTTCTGGATGGAGGCGTGGAGCGGATAATACTGGGGTCGATGCCCATCAACGCCCCCGAGTCAGCGATAAAGCTCCTCAACACATACGGCTCAAACCGGGTCATCCTAGCCCTCGACCACAAAGAAGGCTACATAATTGTGAAGGGCTGGCAGGAAGCTACACGGCGCAGGCTGAGCGAGAGCCTAGAAGAATTCACTGGACAAGGCTACGAGTGGTTCCTTGTGACAAACATCGACCACGATGGAACCCTTGAGGGCCCAGACTACGCGACCTACACAGAGATAGCGCCCTATGGCGAAATAATCGCCTCAGGAGGAGTAGGGGCAGTTCAGGATATAGAGAAGCTGAAGAAGACGGGTGTCCAAGCCACGGTGATAGGCAAAGCACTGTACATGAACAGGTTCACCCTTGAAGAGGCGATGGAGGCTGCCCGATGTTAGCCAAACGTATAGTTCCATGCCTCGACGTGAAGGCTGGGCGTGTGGTGAAGGGAACCAATTTCCTTGAGTTGAAGGACGCCGGTGACCCGGTTGAGCTCGCCAAGCGTTACAATGATGATGGAGCCGATGAGCTTGTCTTCTTGGACATCACGGCGAGTCATGAGCGCAGGGATACTCTCAAGAACCTTGTGAGGGCTGTGGCTACCGAGATCGATATACCATTCACCGTGGGTGGAGGCATCAGGACAGTTGATGATGTCAGGGAGATACTCAGGAACGGAGCCGATAAGATCGGCATCAACACTGCAGCAGTTGAGAACCCTACGGCGATCACCCAGATCGCGGATGTCTTCGGCGCTCAATGCGTGGTGGTGGCGATAGACGCCAAACGCAACTACAGCGTGGAGCCCGGTAGAACCACCGTACAGACTGATCAGGGTCCATGCTGGTTCGAGGTCTACACCTATGGTGGCAGAAAACCCACAGGCATGGACGCTATTCAGTGGGCAAAACGAGCCCATGAGTTGGGCGCAGGAGAGTTGCTGGTTACGAGCATGGATCGGGATGGCACAAAGATTGGCTATGATAATGATTTGAACTCGGCGATATCCACCACGGTTAAGGTCCCGTTGGTGGCGAGTGGAGGAGCCGGTGAGCTCCAGCACTTTCTAGAAGCTTTCACGCTGGGGAGAGCCGACGCCGCCCTAGCTGCTTCAGTGTTCCACTATGAGAGCTACCCGGTTCAAGCAGTCAAACAGTATCTGCGGTCAATGGGGGTGAATGTAAGAATATGAATGTAAAAATAGATGAGCTGGACTGGGCGAAGATGAACAACCTCATCCCAGTCATAACTCAGGAAGCCAACACCAAAGAAGTCCTTACCCTCGCATTCGTAAACAGGGAAGCCTTGGAGAGGACCATGGAGACTGGTTGGGCATACTATTATCGCAGGAGCCACGGCAAGGTGATGCAGAAGGGTGTAACCAGCGGCAATGTCCAGAGGATCGTAGACATATTGACTGACTGCGACAACGATGCCCTGGTCTACTTGGTGGAGCAGACGGGTCCAGCGTGCCACCTAGGGGAACGAACCTGCTTCCATAAGCAACTAATTAGATGAACTCTTTTTATCTGAGCAGACTCTTATTTTTCGAGCCTTGAAACCAAGATTCGTTGTAATAGTATCCGCGGACGGAGAATGGAGAGCAATCCCCAAGATATACCCTGACGCAGATTTTCAGGAGACTCCATTTGGGCAGTACTTTGTAGAGGAGGTAAACGGTGAACCCGTGGTCATCATGCATGGGGGCTGGGGTAAGATTCCCAGCGCTGCATCCGCCCAGTACGCCATTGATCGTTGGAGCCCAAAACTCATCGTGAACATGGGGACCTGTGGCGGTTTCATGGGCGAGGTCAAGCGAGACGAGGTAGTCTTAGCCGATAAGACCGTGGTCTATGATATTATCAGCCAGATCGGTGACACCGACTCGGCTATCAAGCGTCAAGCCACTGAGATTGATCTCAGCTGGCTCAAGCCGCCTTACCCGCTTAACGTAATCAGAGGCACCATAGTAAGCGGTGACCGTGACCTCAGACCCGAGGATATTCCAGTGTTGAAGGCGAAATACGGCGCAAAGGTGGGTGACTGGGAGTCAGGCAGTATCGCCTATGTCTGTAAAAAGAACTGTGTTAAGCTATTGATACTGAGAGGGGTCTCTGATCTGGTTGGCCCGGAGGGTGGGGAGGCTTATGATGGCTCCAAGGTGATCTGGATCGAGGCAGCCGAGGGGATCATGAGGGGTCTCTTGGCTAGTCTACCTATGTGGCTGGGGCTTTATCGAGAGTAAGAAATATAACCATCCTCCTTTGTCTATGGGATGCAAGCGATTGTAGTCTAGAGGTATGATTTCTGCCTGCCACGCAGACGGCCCGGGTTCGAATCCCGGCAGTCGCACCAATTCTTATTCTAGATAATTTTGTTCTTATTTTGATACTGGCTTCCAGAACTGATCTGTTCCTCAAACCCAGAATTAGTTGCATAGGCTCTCGGTTGTACTTGTACGATTCAGCATCCAAGTTTCAATCATTTGAGATATACTGTGATAACTGTTGGATGAAGAATCCTTTTTTAACAAGTCTTCGAGTTCTATCGGGACGGTAATACTCGCATATCCATAACGGGGCATAAATATCATTTAATAATATAAAATAAGCCGTTTTTAACCCCCTCTATCAACCCATATAGTAAATAACATTAATGTGAATCATTTTACTCATGAGAGCTTCAGAATTACCCGGTGTCCTAGCCTATATGGCTGAGGCAAAAAGGGCGCTTAGGTCTGATATGTACCTTGCTTGTATTTTGATATGTGGTACGATATCAGAAATGATTCTTAGGGAAATGGCTTCTGATTATAAGACTAGAATAAACGAAATTATTGACTCACTGAATAAAACGGGAGCGATTACAGTTGAACAACGTAATAATTTTCAGCATATACGAAAAATAAGGAATAAGTATGCTCACCTAGATTTTAAGGAAAATTGGGTAAAAACATCAGAAGGGATAGTCTTTGAGAGAGAAGGCATAATTACTTTTCTTGAAGAGGCTTTAGAAGAGCAAACATCTATTCATAATAGAGTATTTGTCAAGCATTGGGCACACTCGGCACTAGACGCCCAAGAAATATACCGATTAACATCAAAAACACTTTTCAGTATTACCGATATTTCACCAGAGGATTATTAATTAAAGTGAAAATTGTTGTCCACATGACTTCAGTCTCTTCTTTCAATTTGATATAATCTTTTTCCTCAATATCCTTGGGCAAATGAAACTGCCTTTTATTAAAATCAAAATCTACATAGATTCCCAGATTACGTTTTGTCATAAGCTCTTTCGGATATTTTTCTCTTTTTTCATCTATCTCATCTTTCTTTGTCTCAAAAAAATTATACCAAAGTAAGAAATTCAGATTCCAGTAATCTTCATTCGTCAAATGATTTATGGTAAAATCCTTTATTGTATCATGTATAAGCACGTTTGCAGTAAAAAAACCCAATTTAATATAGTGTCTTGTAAAATATTCTTTTACCGAAGGATCATCACTTTTTACAGACCCTCTGGCTACTGCAAAACATATCCTAGCTTGGGAAAGCGCTTCAATTCCATGGATTAAAAGCGCTGTGGCGTGTCCGAAACTGCCTCTTTTTGCCAATATATCGGCTTCTTCTATCCATATTTCGGCATTTTCTAGACAGTGTAAAACTCCTCTCGAAAATAGTGCTTGTGACATGTCAGTCTCCTAAGATTTTATATCCACTTTCTAATAATACTACAGATTAATGGAACAAGAGGCTAATCAACTCATCTGGAAAGAAGCCAGAAACTATCTATTAACAAAACCACGAGTCACGAATGAAATCATCGAATATCACCTGAATTTATACCAACGTGTTGTCCCAAACTCCATTAATGATGTCTATAAACGATTAATCTCTACCCTAACAAACAAGCAAGGAGTTCCCAACTGGATAGGTCCACTTACAGATTTAGAACCCTTTTTTGAAAACTATTCCCCAAAAGCTGTATTATCAAAATACACAGATTGGGAAGCACTAATAGATACAATCCAAGAAAGCGAATTCGAACCCCCCGCTCCCATAGATAAAACTTATAATCGAAACGCTTGGGTCCACTTTACAAAAGGGGCGATTTCTGGCGCATCTTTCCTATCACGATTTAACCACTTATCTGATTTTAATGAATTTGTTTTAAAATACACTCAGAACTGTAGGCACTTAGAACTAATTGATTATATCTCAAAACAGATACATTGGTATGGCTTTGCCCTGTCCTGTGATTTTTTGAAGGAGCTTGGATACTCGAATTTTGTAAAACCCGACACCCATATCAATGAAATTTTTAGTGGTTTGGGATTATCGAAAACAAAAGACGATCCTGAAGTGTTCAAAGCAGCTATCAAATATGCACAATCGATCAATGAAATTCCCTACCGTGTTGACAAACTCTTTTGGTTGATCGGTAGTGGAGATTTCTATTTGACTCAAGATTTACGAAATGTAAAAACTGATAAATTTAGATTCATTAACGCTACACTAGCAAAACTATCTGCCCGAGGGTTTCAGGTTCCAATCATAATTAGAGAAAATAATAAAATCAAAGAAAAAGCAGTTGACCAATCCCACCAACAAGCTATCAGATCACTAAATGAACTGTTAACAGAACTAAGAAGGCAAAACAAGATTTCACCGGACGAACTTAGAGAGTGTAAGAAACGATGGAATGATTATCCGAGTTTACGAGATGAAATAATACAAGATCTGCTTCGTTTAAAAGAACCGTAAAACTAGTGACCTATCTCGAATAATATAAACATAGTTAAACCCCGAAATTATGCAAAACACCCCACTTTATGGATGCAGTTTGTATCCACACGCAATTATCTCCATCTTTTCCGGAGTTTTTAATAAAATAATTAAATTTATTTACCAAAAATATGGAACTAATTGCGTCTGGAAGAATAATGTAAAATAGATTCTGAAAGTTACACTATATTGATGAACGAACTCGATAAAGTCGCGGAAGCATATTCTCAAAAAGACCTCCAAGCGCTCGAAACAGATCTGGGGATCAATTTTCATAAAAAGCATCTGCTGATTACAGCTCTGAGCCACAGGTCACCGAGAGGCGAACCGCTGTTCTCAAAAAAAGAAAACAAGAAGCTCGGGTTGATTGGAGACTCGCTTATCGATTTGATCATTTTCGAAAACAACTATAAAAAAGATAAAAGCCTCGAAGAAATGGATGATGAGAGGCAGGAGATAGCAGTTAATCCCCAGCTTAATGTTATTGCACGACAGCTTGGATTAGACCAATACCTATTCTTAGAGGACAGTGTTAATGAATTCATTCTCAACCAAAGTAAAAGTTTAGGTGCAGATACAATAGAAGCCTTAACTGGAGCAATATATTTAGATCAAGGGTTCGAAAAAGCTAAGGCGTTTATTCTAACTCACATTTTAGCTTCGTTAAAAGAAAATGTTAGTGAAGAGAACTATAAAGAGATTAACGAAGTGCTTGAAGCCGATTCCGTGGTGATTGAGCTTGGTGATCGTGGTGGAGCTGTTGAGAATCTTACAAGGGCTTCATGGTACGTGGTTGGGGGATTGGATGCCTTCTTAGATTCTGTTGCCAGAAGGGCGAAATATGGGTTCTTTCAGGGAAAGGTAATTGCAAAGAACCATGTTGGTTGGCTGCCAAAAGATATTGTATATGAGGGCAGATCAATTGGTGGCGATACCTCTTACAGAATATCTGAGGTGAAACCCGATGGAGATGTCCAAGTTACTCCAAACACTATTATGACCTGCAAGATCATTATACTTTAAAGATTTTTTGAAGTAAATCAAACATTTCAAACATTACACGCAGGCAGTCCGGATTCGAATCCCGGCAGTCGCACCAAAATCTCATTCTCAATATATTGACCCTTTTTGATTATTTGCTTTAAATACTGATGAAATAAGTTGACAATATTCACTACAAAGTAGAATAATAAAATTAGAAAATAACTTTAGTGACCTTGGTATCCAACTTGGATATTTTTATGGATTCCCTGCTACAATGTAGAACAACTCCACAACGATATACCTTGAAGGTCCATGAACTCTTTTTTAAAGAGGGTTTAGAACCCATACAACCTCCTATGTCAATAATATAATGCACCAAAGATGCGTTTCATAGATGCCTTCTATCTTAACGCTTCTCGTATTTTGTTTAAATCTTCTTTGAACTCGCTTGCTTCTATCTCAGAGCTTTGCAGAAGTTCTATTATTTTTATTTGGTTTTTTATTACCTCATTAATGGTTTCCATATTTCGATAAACCGTCGTTGTACTCACCTGATATTTTTCAGATATTTCGAGTGCAACGCTTCTTTTTTCTTTTTTTTCAACGTACAGTAACCCCATTATTTCTTCGATCATCTGATAATCTTTTTTTCTCGTCACCTCATATCACCTGCGCGATTTTATCAAGGTCTTCTTTGAAAACTTCAGGCGCCTGTTTCATTATAGTTATGAAACTTCCCAGTGCTTCAAACTGTTCCCCTATTATTCCGTCGATTTCCTGTTTTATCTTTGAAACTCTTTGTCTAGATAATCCCATTTTTCTTGCTGTTTCAGTAATCGAATTTCTTTTCGAATACAGGTAAATAAATGTATCAAATTGTTTTTTTGTGAAAACACTAGCATATTGATTGTAATCAGCAGTTATTTCATTCAGCATAGGCTCTCCGAGTTCAATGATTTCGATATTAGCTAACTCAGCCAGAGTTTTCGTCTCATCATCTGCTGCATAACAGGCTAGGATATTTCTAAAATTTGATCCAATGTGTGCATACATGTATCGATATTTTTGGGCTAAAACCTGGTACACGTGATCCTTTTTTGCTTTATTTTTTGCTTCAACAAGAATCGGGACTCCCTCCGAATCTGTACCAAGAAAATCCACCTTCATATCCAAAGGGTATTCTCTTCTATTCCAGCTGAGACCCGTTTTTATTGACTCGGGGTGGTTCCAAATATAGCGCTGGATATCAGGAACTTCCTTTATCTTTACAGCCAAGTCGATCCCTCTGGTGCGCTATTCTGTTTACAATTCAGTGCGTTATACTATTTACAATTATCCTTGAAACTATATTTTGTCAACGTCATAATGCACCAAATTACTGTTAAGCTATTACATATTGGTGGTATTAAGTAGGTTGTCAATAATATAATGCACCAAGGATGCAATATAATATTGACACACCGAAGCGAAAAATGGGCTGTGATTTACTTCTTCAATAAAGCGGGAGCTGATTTGTAAAGGGCAGTAAATTAAACTCCAGAACCTTTACCGAAGGTCTGACACGGTATTCCCAAAGTATCTTTGGTACAATGCGAACGAAGTCCGTGTCAAGCCTATCACGCAGACGGCCCGGGTTCGAATCCCGGCAGTCGCACCAAACCTTCTACTGAACCAGCTTCAATGCCCACTCTGCTGCTCTCTCAGACTCTCCTTCCTTTAGCGGGCCCTCACGTCCCTTCACGTAGAAGGCTTCTTGGGTTACCTCAGTTGCCTCCAGCTTCTTCAATGCTTCAGCGATTCTCCCCGCTGCGTAGCCAAATATGCCTACGAATCTTGTTGAGAGTCTGGTGTCGAAGGATGCTAGTTTGACGCCCTTGATATCCTCTGGTGATAGTTTACCTAGGAAGCTCTGAACTGCCTCGGTGGGTCTGCCTCCTCTGGTCGGTGAGCCCATCATCACCACATTATAGTCTCTTAGCTCGGATGGGTTCACATTTCCCACGCGAGCCACCTTTACGTCTCCTGTGAGGGCTTCACCCATGGCTTTGGCTATCTTCTCGGTGTTCCCGAAGACCGAGTCATATACTATTAAGACCTTAACATCTCTACTCATAGCAGTTCACTTCAAGCTTTCACTATTTTTTAAACTATACA
>CAYUTB010000020.1:21036-24512 GCA_964447425.1 uncultured Candidatus Bathyarchaeia archaeon | reverse complement strand
TGGCTGTGGGTTGCCCAATGATCATTGTACGCTCAAGCTCGCTCCCATAGCCTCCAATATCAGCTACAGCGCCGGTTACCAGCACGTCCCCATACTTTATAGGCCTGTTAAAATCGATGCTGTGGGGAATAGCGGACTTCCACCCCACCTGCCCCCTGAACCCCGCGTACACGGCTGTACCTTTCAATGACTCATACTCCGAGCCCAGTGTTTTTCTCATCGCAGAGGTCGCGTCAAGAGTAGCCATATGCTTGATCTCCATATCGTAGAGACCCGGACGAGTATACTCCTGCAGATAGGTGTGAGCGAGGTTACCCCACTTGGCGGACTCACGTATGAGCTCTATCTCTTCATGGCTTTTCACGAGCTTGATATCCCATAGATACTGCCCATCATTAACTAGCTCAGCGTCCTTCAGCGTCTCGTTGAGCTTTGGACCCACATAGCCCATGGTGCCCCCAGCGCCCGCGGGGTTATCTGTCCCGATCTTGGATTTCCCATACCCTAGCTCCGTGATCCATTCAGTGAAGAGCTCTATGGGGTGCTTCTCACCGGGGTAATCAAGATATGTGTAGCATTCCCCGATCAACTGGGTCTGCAGTCTCAGGTGATCCGCCTCCAGCAGCGGCCCCATAAAGACCGGTTTTCCATCAGGCTCTATGAGAAGAGCTGCGGGTCTCTCGGTCACCATATGATAAAAATGGCTGAAGTAGAAGATGCTCACACCACTCGTGATAAGATAGGCGTCAAAGCCCTCCTCGTTCATGTGCTCCCTGAGTTTCTCCAACCTTCTACCATACTCACTCCAACTAATCCTAAGCTTTGACAAAGTAATTCAAAAAAAACTTTGGACTCAGTGGTTAAAACACCATCGACTAGACGAGACCCCTGATGACGACCGTAGTCCCAACCCCTACCTCGCTATTGATGCTGATGGAGCCAGCGTTAGACTCGACAGCTAGCTTGCAGAAACTCAACCCGAGGCAAAGGCTCTGAGGCTTGGCGCTGAAAAAGGGTTGAAATATCTGGTCCAGAACCTCGCCGGGTATCCCGGACGCCGCTGTTTTCCACAATCTACCTAAATGTCTCTGGGCTCATGCTCATGAAAACTCACACCCAACGAGAAACATGACTGTGTTTAAAGATTAGTTTGATTCCCGTAAATAGGCGAACTGAAGATTACTCACAACTTGTTTGAGCTGCATTATTTCTTCTTCATCTACGTATGGTTCAAGCTTATCTACCAAGAAGCTCGTTGTATCAATGGATAGTTGTGCTCGTTTCAGATCTTTTTCAGCTTTTTTAGCCTCAATGACAGGCACACCTAGATATTGGACGGCCTTGGTGCTTGTTAACCCAATTACAAAGCTCAGTATTGACTCTATATCTAGGTCCAGTAACTCGACTTGCTGTGATTCATCAGACATAAGATAGTTTCATGGTAAACTATTTTATACAATTTCCGATAGAGACGTTTCGGATTAATAATCCAGTTTACAACCAGTACTGGAATATTCTTCAACGAATAACAATTTTACAACACTTTTTATATGATCAGTTATGCAATAGAGCAGGTAGTTCGTGTCTCCTTTCTCCACTTTAGGGCCGAGCTACCAATTTTCTCAAACAACTCTCAGGTATTTGAAGACTGGAAATACCACACTGTTTTTCTCGGCGCCTCGGCTCTTCAAGTACGAGTTAAAATAGTTCCATCCTACCAAACCATCGCCAACCTCGGGTTCAAGGCAGTAAAAAGCGACATTTGCCAGCGGCTGAGCCATGTCAACGTGGTAGCTGCCCGCTGGATAGGTTTTCTCTGCCTTATGCCATCCGCCCTTGAGCTGAGTCATCTCGTAGAGCCTGATCCAGCCTTTCTTGATCTCGTGATACTCGTCCACGATGTATTCGTAGCCCTCCATAGTCACGGGTTTTTCGAGTTGGGTTATGTTTACACCGTGGGCTCGAAGTTTATCCGCTACCCTAGATAGCTCGGAGTAGAAGACGTATCCTCTAGGAACTATGCTGTCAATTGTTCCGATGGGCTTGGTAAGGTCTTTGACGCCCTTGATTAGCGGGGGCTCGCCTTCTCCTATCCAGTGGTTGATTATGCTGGTCCCCGGAATGATCTCTTCTTTTCGGTTCTGGTATGCGTAGAGGTCGCAGGGTTGATCCTGTTCCGCGTATTTTCCCTCAACCCAGTTCCTGAGTCCACCGCTGGACGACTTCTCAGATACCTGTCTCACTGTATCTTCATCGGCTTCCCTGCATATTCTCTGCATCTCAGAGCCATGTAAGCAGATATAATCGAGCATACAGTGGGCGAAAGCGTAGCTAGCGTAGATGCGTTTCTCGAACCCGACATGCCCAGGGGTCTCGGTGAGTATGCTCATCCTGTTCCGCAGCCCGATGGCGTTGATGATGAACTTTGCCTCAACGCTGTATCCTCCAGCAACTGGGTCCCATACTTCTGGAGGCCATTTACTCCAGTCAAAATCCGCGTGAGTGAAGAACATGCAACCATATTTCTCCTCAGCAAGCCTCCGGATGGCTGGGAGCATAGTGTACTGTGTGTATTCCCTCGGCGCGGGGTTGGCTGTGGGTGTATAGCTCGGAGCGTATAGGATGCTATATCCGTGCTGTACACGCCCCATGCTGTGAAGATCCAAGGTGATTGTGGGGTCCCATTTGTTTAACACATTCTCGTAGAGTCCCTGCATGTTCAAGGTCTCCATCTTTATGGCGTCCCTGTTCACATCAGCATCGACAGCGTTATGTCTGATACTCTGTATGCGGGGGGTTCCACTGAATGTGCTGGTGTTCTTTACCTCCCAAGCCTCGTTTCCATCGGGGTTGAAGTCGGGCGCTAGCAGTATTATGAGCTTATCGAGGAGGCTGCTGTGTTTTCCGAGTGCGATGTCTCGTAGGAGCATCAGTACAGCCTCTTTTCCCTCTGCCTCAGAGGGGTGGATGTTACCCTGAATATAGACGACGGTCTTCCCTGTCGCCCTAGCCTCCTCGGGGGTGGTTATACGGGGTTTGCTTAGTATAATTAGGGGCGCTACTCGGCGGAGATCGCTGATAAATAACTGTTCTATGTGCATGTATTCGCTGTTCCAAGCCATCGCGGTGATAAATTCCAGCATCTGCATGTGGTCAGCGGTTCTAGTGTAACTGGTTTTCTCTGGTATTGTGTAAAATTCCTCACTCCATTCTCCACTCCAGGATGATGGTACTTCCCTGTCCCAGTATATCTTACCCAACGCTACTCGGAATTCTCTTGGGTGATCGGGTATTTAACGCTAAACAAATAAGAGGAGCCGCTCGCCTCTGTGTTCGACCCGCTTCACCGCATAATTCATGTTTTGCAGGCTCGTTGAGATGAAATCAACTTGCTCTGGGCTCAACTCTGGCTCGGTATCGGCTTTTATAATAAAAACAGCGGTGTCTGGGTCAAATATATCCACTTTTCTACGCCT
>CAYUTB010000020.1:7700-20936 GCA_964447425.1 uncultured Candidatus Bathyarchaeia archaeon | reverse complement strand
GCGGTTTTGATACTGGCTGGGTTCATTGATTGAACATATTCCTCGGCGATGATCATACTCTCACCCGTATCCGTGATATCATCAACAACGAGTACATTACGCCCAGTGAGATCGATGTCAAAGGGATACTTGATCTGCGCCCTCCCATCGGGGGTAGCCGTAACACCCCAGTGCTCCACCTTCAAAGAGACAAGGTCCTTAACTCCAAGATAATCACAGAGAACCCTGCTGAGAACCCAGCCACCACGGGCTAAACCCACCATGAAGTCGGGTTTGAAGCCGCTCTCTTTGATCTTCACTGCAACGTTCTTGGCGAGTTTATCGAATAGAGCCCAGCTCATTATCTCGCACTCGAAGACATCAGACATAACAAACCATCATGTACTCTTTCAGGTTTAATGTTTTTGAGAAAAAGAGGGAAAAAAGACTTGGAATAGAATTTAGCGTGGACCTGGCCGCGTCCACCCTTCTGCAGCTAGCGCTACGTCATCCCAGTTGACAACGAGCTCGATGCCATTATACTGGCCGAAGCTGGTAAAGCCTTCACCATCGCGAGTAAAGCCCCAGATGTCGAAGATACCGGGCTTTCTGTCGCCGTTGTCATCAAGGTCAACCCATCCAGATGCGCCGTAGAAGTTCCTCGGAACATCAGGCCACAGAGGAGCAACATCTGAGGCACTTAGACTACCTGCCTCAAGTGCGCTAAGAGTTAGCGCCCAAGCAGCGTCATAGTCTGCCGATGTATAGAAGCTGGCTTGCTGTGCAACTGCTCCAAAGTAGTCTTCCTCTAGCTTTATCCACTTCCAGCTCTTCGCTGGAGTCATGAGTGAGCTAAAGCCTGCGATATCTCCCTGCGCTCCTGCACCGTCGTCAAGCATTCTCTGATTCCTACCTGAAGACTCGGTTCCCATCCAGACAACTGCTCTCGTGTTCGGGTAGTCAACAGTCTGAGAGACTATAACAACACCTTCATCAAAATACATCGTTTGAACACCTACTCGGCCCACGCCATACTCAGCGATGGCACCACCGAGGAGATCGTCCATTGTAGACAAGTAGCTACTAAACTCTGTAACCTCAGCAGCGTACCGAACACGCTCTATGACTGAGATTCCCTTCGCCTCAAGTTCAGGTAGAAGGACGTTGTATATTCCATCCGCCCAACTGTCACCTCTCTGAAGGATCAGAATAGCGTCAACACCCCAACTAGACCACATATTTGAAATGGCCGGTGCCTGAACAAGATCCGTTGGACATGTTCTAAAGAGCCTGTCGTCTTCGATGGCTAGCAACGGGGATGTGCTACTTGAGCTGATCATCAGCATATCGTTGTCATTAACATAGCCTAGCGAGGCCTGTGCCTGACTCGACCACTGTCCACCAAGGAAGATAGAGATGTCCATTGATTTGTAGCCCTGTACCTTCTCAAGATGAATAGCCGCCTGACCGTCAGCTGTGTCGATAAGGAACTCAACTTCAGAGTCGTAGCTCATCTTGGCTAGATAGTCATTGAGATCTTTAGCGATTATATCCTGACATAAGGGCACTGATGTTTCTAAGCCTGCAGTTGATGCTGAGATGTATCCGATCTGGATTTTTTTTCCATCTAATGGATTTTTTTCTATCGTTACAGTTGTACCGCCGCCTCCGCCGTCACCTGATGGCGCCATGTAGTATCCTACTCCGGCTCCGATGACCAACCCGACGATTAGTACCGCTGCAACTAGTGTCATATTGGTATTTTCCATAGAATTTTACACCGAAGTAATTATTGTATATATAGTATATAATATGTATGTCCAAAGTTGATGTATTTTTACGACAGTTTTATGCATTCATTATAAAAAACAGTCTAAAAATAACAGCATAAAAGATAGAACTGTATGTGTTAAATCTATAAACCAGTGCTCAATATCAACTGTGAAGAACATGAATACCTGTCCAAAATGCGGTGAAGAGAACCGAAAAGAAGCGGTCTTCTGTAGAAAATGTGGTGAGAAGCTACAGACAAACATCTACAGGAAACAGAGAGAGCCTTGGGGCATCGTTCATATCGCTGTTCTCCTCTTCTCGGTGATGTTGCTGATTACCGCGTTTGGGCTGGTCATGGGTGGGACATCTCTCAGGGGCATTCAGGAGATAATGACTGATGAGGATGGGTATATCATGAGCAACACGAAGCATTTCAAAGCATCCAGCTACGCGATAGTAGCCGAGGATATGGATATCGAGATCGACCCGGTTGCTTGGAGGTTCTTCGAGAGAAGCGGGGGCTTCCTCAAATTCAAGATAATCACTGAGAACAATGACTTAAGCAAAGAAGTGTTCGTTGGAGTGGCTAGACACGAGGACGCCTTCAACTACATCAACCCAATGGAGTACCATGAGGTTTCAAACCTTGATCTTGGATGGCAGAACTTTGACACAGGCACAAGCCAGGCAACATATACACTACACCCCGGCGCAGCCCCAGTTGCTCCCCCCACGGTAAACAGTTTCTGGATCATCCATGGAGCAGATGCAGGTCCACAGACACTGACATGGGAGCCAGAGTCAGGTAGATATTATCTGATATTGATGAACGCTGATGGCTCAGCGGGGATAGACGCCGATGTGAAACTAGGTGTACAGATACCGTTCTTCAGTGGACTTGGCAACATACTAATAATGGCGGGAATAGTGGTGGGAACATTCGGGGTCTTGATGCTTTACTTCACTATCAGGCGAAATCAACCCTAAACCTTTTTCAAGAGCGCCACGATGTTGGTGTAAGAAAGCAGTCCAACTGCGTATGGTGAAAATAAATGGAAAAAGACTACAAAGCTATGCTGAAACGTGCATACGAACAGCTACCCGAGCAGTTAGAGGAACAGGACAGGTTCCAGGTCCCCAGGGCACGGGTTACCATTCAGGGAAGGCGTAGCGTCATTATGAACTTCAATGAGATCGCAGAGGCGCTTCAGCGAGACCCAGATCATCTTCTAAAATTCCTATTGAATGAGACGGCTACACGTGGAAACTTTGATGGCACAAGAGTGATCTTTCAGGGTAGATTCAATGAGGATAGCATTAGGAACCTCATAGAGATCTACACGAACAAGTACATCATATGCCCAGTATGCGGACGCCCAGACACTCATATAGTGAAGGATAAGAGATTATCATTCCTCCAATGTGATGCCTGTGGCGCTCGAAGCAGCATAGGAAAGAATTAGGTTGACCAAGGTCTACGTTAAAACAGTGACCCGTGGAAGGGATATGCTTGTCGCGGTATGCGACGAGGAGATCCTTGGGAAGACCCTTGAGGGTGGAAGGGTTCCTTTCAAGGTTAGTGAGAGCTTCTACAGGGGGACACTGGGTGACGTAGATGAGGCGATCGCCGCGATGAAGCAGGCGTCAATATGTAATCTTGTTGGTAAACGGATCGTCGAGGCAGCGATTGAGTGCAATATGGTTCATGAACGTGCAGTCATCTACTTCGGGGACATACCTCACGCCCAGATCGTTAAGTTCTAGAATTATTTTAACTGGACACCATCGAGTGTGCTCACCAGTAAACCTCGTTCTATCAGGAAGCCGATGCTGTTCTCGGTCTCGCTTGGGCTGAAGCCTCTCCGCGTCATCTCGGTTATGAGCCAGCTTGGTTGGTAGACGAACCCCGGTATCTTTATTGTGCTGATTATCTGCTTGCTGCACGCCCTGATGCGTACCTCGTTGCTCATCTTGGGTCCGTTGATGGTCTCAACACGGTCAGTTAATGGACTAGCAGCAATGCCCAGTCTTTTTCGCACATGGTTGTGGAAGTCTTTCGTGAAGTTACCACCGTGGAAAGTGAGTACTCTCTTGGGTTTACACCGCCTGATGTGACTCATCAAGCCCTTGTAGTCAGCGTGATCACTCAAAGGGAAAGCTATCCGTCCACGCCCCATTATGCTTGCCCAGCCCGATGCTAGGGCTATATCAAGATTATCCCATTTGGGTTTACTGCCCTTCGGGGTGATGATGGCGCATTTCCCCGAGTCAATCAGGTCTAAGCCTTCATCACTGTTGGAGTCCACAGAGTCAAGGTTGTACCCGTGCTTCCTGTAGAGATCGGTTACCGTGGAGGCGGTCTTGTTGGTGACAACGGGGAGGTTTGTGTACTGGTTCAGTATGCTGATGACTTCCTGCGCGTTCCCGATGCTGTCCGTCTTGAATGTGGGTATCTTTCCCTGCAGAACAGTGTTTACTGCCCATTGGTAAACCTCAACTGCTATGTCTTCGCGTTTCGGGAACTGAAACATTGGGGCACCAAAAGTGGTCTCGATGATGAGAATATCGCAGGGAGCAGGTGTGGCGGGGTTCATGGTATATGTTTCCTCTGTGCAGAGATCACCTGTATAGAGGACTGTTCCTTCGGGGGTGTTTACCTCATACTGGACGCTGCCCAACACATGCCCACTGTTATACACATGAACCTCGATATCATCGAACTTGATCTTATCCCCGATCTTTACCTCGTTAAACCCCTCAAGATGGTTCCAGCCCATCGAACCGAGAAGATCATATGTCTGCTTTGTGGCGTATTTCTCCCGCTCAGGATGCTTGAAGGCAGCTGCGTGGTCCGAGTGAGCATGAGATACAAAGGTAGGATAACTGTGAGTGTTCCGCGTGGGATCCAACATTACCCCTTGATCACCATATTCTACTAGAATCCCCCCCAGCTGCCTGACCTTGAGCTCCACCTAATATCACCTAACTAAATTATTGATTTTTTTATGAATTGTCTCAATTAACAGGTTGGCGCTATTTATAGTAGACGGTCACCTTGTCTGGAGCTTTATTATTGCCTGGGCAAGGTCGCCGTCGTTGTCCTCAAGAGCCTTTCTTGCAACATCAATGCTGACGTTTGCCTGCTGAGCCACCAGCAGTATATCCTCTTCAGGGATCTCAGACAGAATCTCCTCGACTGGTGCCGCTGCGATGGCTGCTTGTGTTGGTTTTCGCTCGCTCTCTCTTCCGCCTGCTACCTGATACATCTTTGTTCCTTGGACGTTTATGCTGGTGACTTGGGGTCCCTCGATAACTATCTCGCGTTTGTCGCTTTGCAGTATTACTCGTTTGATGTCCCCTAGCTCGTCCATCTTCATGCCCATCTGATTCATCATTCTGCGGGCACGTCTGCTATCCATACGGGTCACTGAGATTCACCTACACAAGTAACATGGAACCCACTTTTAAATCCTTAATCACCGTGAAAAATAGGAACCCCAAGAATTTTGGTTTTATTAATTTAATTCAAGTTCTTGTATAATTGAAAAGATAAATGGAAAAATGGAGTCTATTTGCTCGCTGCCTTCACGGTGTTCCGTAGAAGCATGGCAATCAGCATGGGACCAGTACCGCCGGGTACCGGAGTATATGCTGAGCTCTTCTCCAACGCAGCGGGGTCAACGTCGCCGTAGACGTTCTTTCCCTCATAGTTGTTGCCATTATCGATGATGATGACGCCTTCCTTTACCATATCAGCTGTGATGAAGTGCTTCTTACTGATCTCGGTGCTGATCACATCAGCGTCCTTTACCCGTTTGGCGATATGTGGGCAACCCTCATCAACCTGAGTCACATTCGATGATAGATTCATCACATACGCAGCCAGTGGCTTGCTGAGGAAGTTACTTGAACCCACTATAACCCAGTGCTTCTTGTTTGGGTCGATATCGTGGCGCTTCAGCAGCTCCATGATGGCTTCGACGCCAGCTGGGGCATAGCAGTCCTCACCCATGAGCACCTTGCCCAGTGTGTTTGGGCTGAGACCATCCACATCCTTCTCGGGCGCGATGGCGTCAACCGCCTTCAGCTCATCAAGTCCCTCGGCTAATGGCAGCTGCACCATTATCCCGTGGACCTTGGGGTCTTTGTTGAGTTTCTCGATTAACGCAACAAGCTCCGCGTCTGTTGCCTGTTCTAGGTGGTGGAACTCACAGTAGATGCCGATGGATTCGGCTCGTTTCTTCTTGAGACCCACATATCTTGCACTGTACTTGTCATCGCCTGTGAGGACGAGGGCTAGTCCGGGGGTAACCCCCTTCTCGGCTAGCTTCACTACCTCTGCTGCGATCTCTTCCATTACCTTGTCAGTTGTGGCTTTCCCATCTAACACAGTAGGCATTTTAGCTCAGTCCCTTGATTACCCCGTTCTCATCGATGTCCATATCGTTGGCAGCGGGTTTGCTTGGGTGTCCGGGCATCGTGGATATGTCTCCACAGTAGGCTATGATGAAGCCGACGCCTGTGCTTGGCTTGAGCCTTACGATGGGCAGTATATAGCCTTCTGGGGGCATGCCCTGTATGTTCTCGTTATCTGTGAGGCTCAGCGGTGTCTTTGCCATACAGATAGGCATCTTGTCAAAGCCCAGTTTCTCGATCTGTTTCAGGTTACTCCTAGCCTCGCTACTCAATTCGATATCAGCTACCTTATACATCTGTGTCGCGATGGTCCTGATCTTCTCCTCAACAGGCATATCAAGGTCGTAGAGGTGGTGGAAGTCACTTGGTTTACTAGCTTCCTCAAGCACTAGTTTGGCTAACTCGGTGCCACCGGGTCCGCCCTTTAGCACTGTATCGGTAAAGGCTGCTGGTACTCCCATTTTCTTCGCCCAGTCAAGCACAACCTTGATCTCCGCATCATCGTCTGTGTAAAAGTGATTCATACAGACAATGGGGCGTAGACCATACCTCTTTACATTATCTACCTCGTTTGCGAGAATTGGCAGTCCTTCCGCTACCTTCTCGGGGTTGACCTCCTTGAGGTCTCTCATCTTGACCCCAGCGTGGCGCTTCAACGCCTTGATGGTTGCAACTACAACTACAACACTTGGCTTGAGGTTCCCAGCCCTCGCTGCGATGTTCATGAACTTCTCCATACCCAGGTCGGCACCGAATCCGGGCTCAACAACAACGTAGTCCGTGAGCTTGAGAGCTGTCTTTATAGCAGCTAGGCTCGGGCATCCGTGGGCGATGTTCGCGAATGGTCCACCGTGGATGATAGCAGGGGTGTTCTCCAAGGTCTGAACAAGGTTGGGCTTGACAGCTTCCTTCATCAGGATAGCCATGGCGCCAACGCCGCCGATCTCCTTGGCTTTAACAGCCCCACCCTTGCTGTTGTATGCGACGGTGATCTCACCCATTCTCTGCTTGCAGTCCATCAGGTCCTTGCTGATGGCGTGGATGGCAGCGATCTCAGAAGCCGTTGTGATCTCGAAACCCGTCTCATAGGGGACACCACCATTCTTGTCGCCTAAGCCAACTACGATGTTTCTGAGGAAACGACTCTCAATATCCAGCACACGTTTCCACATGATGTTCTTTGTGTCGATATCAAGAGCATTACCCCTGAAAATGTGATTCTCCATGAGGCTTGTCAGCAGGTCATGGGCACATGTAACGGCGTGCAGGTCACCAGTGAAGTGAATGTTGATGTCTTCCATGGGTAAAACCTGAGCATAGCCACCGCCAGCAGCGCCGCCTTTAATCCCAAATACGGGGCCAAGGCTGGGCTGCCTGAGTACAACTATGTTACGCTTACCTATATGACCAAGAGCCTGTGCCAATCCAACAGCCATAGTTGTCTTACCTTCACCAGTCTTTGTGGGGGTAACAGCTGTCACGATGATTAGCTTGCCATCAGGTTTATCCTGTCTGGATATTAATACCTGAGGCTTGAGCTTTGCCTTATATTTTCCATATAACTCAATGTCGTCTTCTGTGAGCCCAAGACCCGCAGCGATCTCAATGATTGGTTTGAGCTTTGCGCTCTGAGCAATTTCGATATCTGGAGGAATTGCCATATTTATTCTGATAATAATTACTGATTGAAGATTAAAACTTGTTGAAAGAAAAAAAGTGATTAGATTCCCTCATGGAGAACCTTGTACTCCTTATCCGGGCCTGGCTTTGTGAGACTCCACTCATAGCCCCTCTGAGTGGTCACATACTCAGGCCAAGGAAGATCAATCGGTGGATAGAAGTCTCGGGGGAGCAGTGGGGCAACCCATTTGCTTCCACCTATCCCACCACCTGTTCGTTCTTTGAACTCATTATCTGCGATAGCTAAATCAGCTGGGTGAGTCAACAGGTCGATTATCGTTGTACCGAGGGTCTTTGAAGCCGTAATGATACCCGGATCAACACAGGCAGAGTAACCGTTCAAAGCGAAACGAGCCCACATAGGCAGAGGCTCATCTGGGTTAGGGTTCCGCAGCGTCGCGTTGGCTGTGTTCAGCCTCGTCGATGGGGCTGTCCACTGGTAATCCACGTAGTCGTCGCTGCCCTGGTGGGTCACCCAGCCGGGGAACTGGTACCGGATATCCTTGTCTATATGATCTATGGGTGATATCTTCTGACAAGTCTCGGTGAATGGGTCATCCATAGGCTCATAGCCGAGGTTCTCCTGCAGCGTTTTACCAAACTCCCTAGCCTCATCGCTGAACACGGGGGGTCCAACCAGCTCAAGGTTCCTGTAGAGTATCTCTGAAAGCTTCTTGTTGCTGAGCCCTGTTCTGGTTCTCGCGATTATGCGTTTGGTCACCCGTGTTCCCGTTATCTGGGCTACTCCTTTCGCTGTGTTATCCAGCACATCGGATATCTGTTGCTGCATCTCCAGCATAGGCGCCCTGTGAGCGTACTGTATCTGGGCGATCCGAGGTGGCAGGTTATCGCTTGTCGCCTGTCCCCCCACCATGATGTACTCGTTAAGGGTCCAGTAAGCCGTGTAGGGCAGCATGGCGTCCTCAACATACTTGGTCGCCGTGTACATGAGGCAGACAGCGTCCAGCGCAGCGGGAATCCTCCCACCCGCGTGCCCCAGCATCATAAACGGGACATTCTTTGGGCGAATCCATCTCTCAGGGTTCACTGTCTCAAAGGTATAGAGGGTGTTCCAGTAGCTGCCAGCGTTGATCTCGTACCTAACAGTGTTGTAACCTGCAGGGTGATAAGGCAACGAGGCGTTGAAGTCATCAAAATACCCCTTCGCCGCGTGCACAGGCTTTGATCCACATACCTTCTCGGCTGGCTCACCGAAGAACTTCAAGGTCCCCTTCAACCCATGCTTCTCCATCGCGTGCTTCGCAGCCAGGAACCCGAATAACGCGCCAGTGCCTAACCCACTGTGTGGGTCTGTGTGCCCAGCCGCGTAGGGATGCAGATTCTCATCCCGGGTCTTCTTATATGGCACATTAGCTTGACTTGTACCCGGGACTGCGTCATATTCCGCGAATCCACCGATTACGGGTTTTCCTTTTCCCCAAACAGCGCAGAACGCCGTGGGCATCTCTCCGCTTCCCTCCTCAACGGCCCAACCGTCTTCTCTTAGGAGCTTCACGTATGCTGCCACGGATTTGTACTCCCTGAACGCGGGTTCAGCGTAGTTCCATATCTCCATGTGAAAATCAGACAACCAATCTTTGTTTTCATCCAAGAAATCTAGGGCGGTCTGCTTTTCCTTCTGAATCTTACTCAAAATATTCCACAATTAACCATTACTATGCTAGTATATACATTATTTACTGAGTTTCTACCGAAAACTTATCTCTTCAAAGGTGTTGATATCCAACAATAGGTGAAAGAATTGGTAACAGTTACTTTCGTAAAGATAGGTTACATAGGTACAACCATAATCATCGAAGCACTACTCGATGAAAGAAGCGCAAGGACAGACCTCAAGATGAGGACAGTCGCATGCGGGGTGAGCATGGATGAGGCAGACGCAGCTGAAGTAAGCAAGATGGCGGCAGCCATCGAGTCAGACCTCTACATAGTCGTATCCCCAAACGCTGCTCTACCGGGACCCAAGAAGGCACGTGAGATACTCAAGGAGACGGGTAAACCCATCATCGCCATCAGCGATGAACCCAGCAGAAAAGCCATGAAGGAACTCCCCGCCGAGGGAATTGGATACATAGTAATATACGGTGACCCCATGATTGGCGCAGTCACCGCGTTCTTAGACCCTATCGAGATGGCGATTTTCAACGGAGATGTACTCAAGGTTCTTAGCGTAACCGGAGTCTTCAGGCTAATCCAGACAGAGATAGACAGGGTAATCGATGAGATCAAAGAAGGTAAGAAGCCTGTTCTACCCGAGATAGTGATAACCAAGGGAAAAGCTCTCGCAGCCAGCGAACTGAAGAACCCATATGCATATGGCAAGGCTATGGCTGCCTTCGAGATGGCGCGGGGCGTCGCAGACCTCACTACAGAGGGAGTTTTCAAGACAGAGGATCGTGACGAGATAATTCAAAAGGTCACGGCCGCCCATGAGATGATAAGACAAGCCGCGAGATTAGCGGATGAGGCGCGGGAGATGGAGAAAGCCAACGACTCGGTTGTACGCATCACTCACTTCAAGAGCGGTGAAAGAAGAAAGAAGACCGAGCTCTTCGGAAAATACGAGAAATAGGCTATCTGTGCCTTTCTCTTCCTCTTCTCACATTTACCGCTAGACCAGTTTTGAACCTGCTCATTTCTTCTGAGGTTAAGATAGCTTTCCCAACAGCGGTTACCCTGCCACTTGCATCACGTACTATCACTTCGTCATCTGGCCTGATGCCGGGTCCAGCCTCAAGCACATGCTTGGCAAAAAGGTTCTTGCCCTGTTCGATGAACTCCAAGACATCATCGACCACAACCACATAACCTGTAAACCCGGGCAAATCATTCAACCGCATAGCGCCCGCGATGGTGATTGTAAACAAGGCATCAGTGGGACGATAATTTGCGATCATTACATCATCGATGAAGACATGCCGAGGACGATCAGTGTTCTTGCTGTACTCGATCCTTATACTATCGGGAAACAAACACCTTCCTGCGCCGTGACCAAACTGGTAATCAGCTATGCCCCGTAGTCTCTCAAGATCCTCGTTCATCAGCAAGCCTATACGTTGATGATTTATAAGACGATGCCCCATGGAAGTATGAGGCTTATACATGCGTTGTGAGGTATGCGGACGAGAAATATTCGGACAACCCAACTATAGGATCATCGAGGGTGGAAAACTAACGGTCTGTTCACAGTGTTCCAAGTTCAGCGATCAAGAGTGGGACCCCAAGAGGCCGGAGGCTAGAAAGAGCCCCACTCGCAGAAGATCAGCACAGCCACAGCCAAGAAGGAGAAGCGACATCGAGACAGCTGAGTCCCTTGAGCTGGTAGAGGGCTATGGAATGATCATGAAGAAAGCTAGACAGAAGAAAGGGTTATCCGTCGAGGATTTTGCCAAAAAGATAAACGAGAAAGAGTCCGTTGTCAAGAAGTTTGAGAAGGAGGATATGAATCCGCCACTGGACCTCGTTAGAAAGATCCAGAGGGAGCTAAACATCAACATTCTTGAAGAGTCTGAGACAAGCAAAGGAACGGTACTCACTCGACCCATGGGGCCGAGAACCCTTGGAGACCTGATAAGCATAAAGGACTCCACGAAGAAAGAGGAATAACCATACCCCCTATTTATCTCGTAACAGGCACCCCCGGCGTGGGCAAGACCACTATTTCAAAGATTTTATCAGATGAACTCGACGGAAAACACATCGAGTTGACACTTTACGCCATGGAAAACGGGTTGATTATCAGGGATGATCCTGAGAGAGACACGAAGATAGTTGACATGGATGCCCTTCAAACTGCCATTGAGAAGGAGATGAAGCAGACAGAAAAACCATTAATAATCGATGGTCACTACAGCCACGAACTGCTGGAGAAAGACCAAGTCAACCTAGTCATAGTACTTAGAAAGGCGCCATGGGCACTGCATGAGGTACTCCAAAACAGGTTATACAGCTACGAGAAGATGTGGGAAAACATAGACGCAGAGATCATGGGTGTCATCGCGGGGGAAGCATTGGAGGAGTTCCCCGTGGAAAAACTGTATGAGGCAGATACCACGGACAAGAAACCTGAAGAGACCGTGGAGGAAATCATGAATGTGATAAAAGGAATAACACAAAGAGGCATCGAGCCCATTGACTGGATAACATACCCCGAGACCCTCAGAGTACTGGTGAACAGGACATGTACCTTATCATAAACTGCCCAACCTGTGGCAAGATCATAATGGCGAGCACAGCCAACCGCACAAAAACATGTATACACTGCGGATCAAAAATATTCATACCTGGATCCAAGATAATCGCAAAAAGTGAGACAGCACAAGAAGCAGTGGCAATAATTCAGCATCTGAAACAGAGGGACAACAGCCCTCATACGGTTACTTTTAAAAAATTCAAGGTATAACCCCCACCAAAGTTTCTGATTTTTATATAGGGACTGCGTGTAAATAGGGCAGAGGAACTAATATTGGCGGCCGTAACAGGAAGAAAATTTTTTGAAGAACTCGGACAACTTGTCGGAAAACCAGTAGTGATCGAGGACGCAGCCGGAAAAACCTATGAGGGTAATCTTCTTGGTTTTGATACGCAGAGCATGAGCATTGCCTTGGGCGACGTGAAAGGTTCTCAGGGCACACTTTACCACAGGCTATTCCTAACAGGTAACAATATCGCAAAGATCATGGCCACAGACACACCGTTCAACCTTGATGGACTAAAGGAGAGACTTGATAGAGTCTTCCCCAACATGGTTCAGTACATCCGGGAAGCGGGTGTACTCATCGTAATGAACAAGATCAGGGTCAACGAGACAGGTGTGATAGAGGGAACAGGCCCGGCAGCAAGCAGGGTCCAGGACATATACACAAGGTTCATCCAAGAAACCTCATAACCCTTTTTTCAATATATTAAAGAAAATTAATAAAAAAACATAGATTTTCTTGGTTTTTCTATCTGGAAAAATATTGTTTTTCCAAATTTTTTTCCCAAGGTATATAAGAGGTGGCTGGTATATACTATTAGTTTACCATCTAAACGGAGTATTTATTAAAAAATGTTGATTGAATATAATTCGGATTGGATATCTCCCACAGTTGAGCTGATCAAGTGCCTGAGGGCAACAGATGAACCAATGATCAACGATGAGATGGGGTCTATAGACTACGTAGTCGAGGATAAGGATGGTAAAAAACTGATACGGGTACTGGTGAATGAAGATAATCGCATGGCGCCAGCGTACGTGGATAATATACGAGCAATCATCATGGATCTTGACGAGAAAAAATATGATGAAGCATTGATACTGACAAACAGGATCACCAACTCAGCCTATGAACTGGTGGCTGAACGGGAAAATCTGGAAGTAATTAC
>CAYUTB010000020.1:6385-7600 GCA_964447425.1 uncultured Candidatus Bathyarchaeia archaeon | reverse complement strand
TTAACTAATTCCGATAAAGGACTCGTAACTAAAAATATCTACAATAATGTGCTTCATTATTTTCATAAGATTCTTGTAAAAACATGTTAAAAACTCAAGATTTATAACATACAGGTTTCATTGTACCCGTACTTATTGTAGTATATAAGTGAAACAATTCAAAAATTGAAAAATAATAACGAGGTGACACAGACTGAGAGGCACAATAAAGACATGGCATTATGACGAGGGATTTGGTTTCATCGCGGCAGCGGAAAGCAGGAAAGACATATTCTGTCACAGCCGAGATGTTCAAAACTGCTATGATCTCGATAAGGGAGACGTAGTAGAGTTTGAGATCGAGAAAACCAACAAAGGCATAAGGGCTATCAACGTAAAAATAGTATACAATTAAACAATTTTAGACCAAATTATATACTGCCTATTGCATTTGATGCCCTATGTCGTTTGAGTTAAGGGACAGGGACCTCCTAGGCAGGATAGGAAGGATCACGGTCAAGGGAAAGACCCTTGAAACACCTGCATTCATGCCGGTAGTAAACCCAATGATACAGACCATTGCCCCAAAGAGGCTCAAACACGAGTTTGGCTGCGATATACTCATCACGAACAGCTACATCATAAGGAACCACTTCAGAAGCGTACCCGATCTTGAGCTGCATAATCTACTGGACTATGACGGAGTAGTGATGACGGACAGCGGCGCATATCAGATTCTGGTATATGGTGAGGTCGAGGTAACACAGCCCGAGATCATAGATTGGCAGAAAAAGATCGGCAGCGACATCAGCGTAATCCTCGACATACCCACTGGCTGGGATGTACCAAGAGAGACAGTGGAATACACTGTTGAGGAGACTCTTAGGAGAGCCGAGGCAGCCTTACCACTCATAAAAGACACACCTAACCTCTGGGTTGGGCCCATTCAGGGTGGAAAACACCTTGACTTGGTAGCGAAGTCCGCAAAAAAGATCGGTGAGATGCCGTTCGATATTCATGCGCTCGGGAGCCCTACTGAGGTAATGGAGCGTTACATGTACCCTGTCTTGGTTGACATGGCGATGACCGCCAAGCTCAACGCACCAATAGAGCGCCCAATCCACCTCTTCGGCGCAGGACACCCCAACATATTCGCCATGAGCGTAGCTATGGGATACGACCTATTCGACTCAGCCGCCTACGCGTTATTCGCAAAGGATGAACGCTACCTCACAA
>CAYUTB010000020.1:0-6285 GCA_964447425.1 uncultured Candidatus Bathyarchaeia archaeon | reverse complement strand
CTCGTAAAGCCCGAAGTAATAAGGCACCAGAGAAAACTATTGGATAACTATGGGAAGCCTGAAAATAAGGACATACAGGTTCTGTTAACTGCTTCAAGTCGTAAGCCATTCAACCAGAGCTCGGACTTCAAGAAGCTCAAGAGACAGACTGCCGGGTTTAATGACAGGATTCATTACTGTTTCATAGCCGCACCATACGGCCTGATACCAGAGTATCTCGCGGAAACCTATCCAACAAGCCAGTATCAGGCTTCTGAGCCCCTCGACTACGAGACCATACAGCATACTATAAGCAACATATTGGAGTATCTTGAGAAACACCCACTGAGAAACACCGTGGTAGTCTACTCGGATAACCCTCTAGATATGGAGTTGGTAAATAGGCTGAATGGAAAATATCCTATTCTATTAATCGAGGAGATGGGAGTAGAAGAGACAACAAATAGGTTACTAGAACTCCTAAAAACATTCTAAGTACCATACAAAAATAGAAAAACCCAAGCATTTTGATTACCTCTAGGTAACATATAAGAAGAAGAACTGTACAATAATGCCTGTCCCCCTAGGGGAAGCAGCGAGAGTTGTTCGTCAGGGAAAGGATT
The DNA here is from genome assembly GCA_964447425.1 of uncultured Candidatus Bathyarchaeia archaeon. Lineage (GTDB taxonomy): Archaea > Thermoproteota > Bathyarchaeia > TCS64 > TCS64 > RBG-16-57-9. The sequence continues at coordinate 5,683 of CAYUTB010000020.1, read as the reverse complement.
GAAAAAACCGCTCCACACAGGAGCATAAATGGTTTTTCGACTAGGTTAAAGAATACAATGGTAAAACTAAGTTTCATGGGCGGTACCCATCAAGTAGGTGGTAATGCCATCCTCGTGAACAGCAATGAAGGTAATCTACTCCTGGAATATGGAGTAAAGCCCGGGACTCCACCTGAGTTTCCTGGACACATTAGAGCAAAAGACGTCGATGGAATAGTTGTCGGTCACGCTCATCTGGACCACAGCGGGGGCGTTCCTCTCTTCTATTTGAGTGAGAAAAAACCCTACTTCGCAACACGGACGACAAGCGAGCTAATGAAGATACTCATCAAGGACATGATCAAGCTCAACAGCTACTATCTGCCCTTCGAGTATCTTGAGCTTGAGAAGATGCAGCAGCAGAGAAACGACCTGAATTATGGTCAGAACGTCAAGCTCAAGGACATAGATTTCAATCTACTCGATGCGGGGCATATACCCGGCAGCGCCATGGTGGATATCGAGGTCAATGGGAAAAAGATACTCTACACAAGCGACTTCAATACGATAAACACAAGGCTCTGTAACTCTGCAAAGATCCCGCGAAAAAAATACGACGCTGTAATCATCGAGTCCACTTATGCGCTGCATGAGCACCCTGAGAGAAAACAGCTTGAGATTGATTTCGTCAAGGAGATAAAAAACACCATCAATCAGGGAGGAAAGGTACTCATTCCAGCCTTCGCTGTTGGGAGAAGCCACGAGATGCTAAGCATACTGCATGCACACAAATTCGATGGATACGTGCTTCTCGATGGAATGGCGAGAGCTGTTAACAATATAATGCTGGAATACCCGGAGTCTGTGAAGACACCGAAGACCTATGCAAATGCTGTTAAAGATGTGCATGAGATCAGGGGATGGAGAGATAGGAGACAGGCTGTCCGTAAAGCAGACGTAATTATCGCTCCAAGCGGTATGCTACAGGGTGGAACCGCCATGTTCTATATGGAGAAACTGGCAACAAACCCACAGAACAGCATATTCCTCGTAAGCTTCCAAGTTCCCGGTACAGGAGGAGCCAAACTTATGGAGACAAGTATGTTCCCAATCAAGGACAGAGACACCAAGGTTACTGCCAAGGTCAAACACTTTGACTTCAGCAGCCACAGCGGTAAGACGCCCCTCCAGCAGTTCCTCAAGGGATTGAAGGGAAAGCCTGACATCTATGTTGTTCACGGTGAGGAGGAGTCATGTGATTTCCTTGCTGAATGGGTGCGGGATGAACTGGACCTAAAGGGTGTAGCTCCCAATATGGGTGACGAGTTCACGGTCTAATCTAATCATTTTTTATTATTTTTTTCATCTAATAATCGAATCAAATTAGAATAGAGTGATATTTTCTACAACAGGGATATTAAAAACTCCAACTATACAGGGGTTCAAGGATTACATTAGCCGATTGCTTTTCTAGCAGTAAATAGAACAGACAGGTAAGGTCTCTGAACCACGCCACCATATTTCTCGTCAATGACTCCTGCGATACCTTCATAGAGACGCGTCTTCCTAGCCTTGTCGAGACTTCCATGATCCGAATAAGTATCCAGTAACCGGAGGTACTCATCTGTTTTGAAGGACACTGACCAATAGTAACGATTCACAGCTACCTCGCTAAAGCTGCCTGAATCCTCGATGAGATCGACCTGATCAGCCATCCATTCATCAATAGACTGGTTTGAAGGATTTCCCCATTCTGGAACCACTTCCTTATAAACCGATTGAACATCGCTGAAGAACCCGGTGAAAGGGGTTGGGTGCTTGTTCCAGAACAATGCGATGCTCCCTGAATTCTTCAGCAACCTAGCAGCCTTAGTGTAACCTATCTTTGGGTTTACCCAGTGGAAAGCAGTCGCAGACATAACGACATCGAATAACTCTTCATTAAGCATCCATTCCTCAAACGAGGAGTGAACGAAACGCACATTGGGGTACCGTTTAGCTTTGGTTCTAGCGATCGTTAATAGGTTCTCCCCGATGTCAAGACAGGTTATATTGTATCCGTCTGCTGCTAACGGAAACGTCGCCTGCCCTGTTCCACAGCCTATCTCAAGTATCCTGCCTTCAGATGGGATGGCGGTTAGTCTCTTCAGGTCTTTGAAGAGCGTCTCAGGGTAACTTGGTCTCATCTGGTCATAGTCAAATGGGGTTTGGTCAAACACCGCCGGATCTTTCAATCTATTCAGAGGAGAGGAACAATGTTTGGGTTTAAAACTGGTGCGCTCAGTTGTGCATTAAATATCGACTTGAATAAAATTGACCTTATTCAAAACAAGAAACAATGTAGTTGATATTCTATAGTTTCACGTAACACGTGTATTGAATTTCCCTCATTATGACAACAAATGTTTAGATAATAAGGTAGATTACTTTAACGTAAAAAATATTTTTTGTATTCGAGTAGGTTAATACTTTTTCATATGCGTCAGGTATGGCTTGAAGCCTATTTTTTCCCAGAATCTTCGTCCTTTCGGGTTGATCTCCAATACGTCCATTGTGAGAACCGCGTCATTCGGGAAATATTCTTTACTTATAAGATCAAACGCATATGTGCCTAATCCATTGCCTCTGTGTTGTCGTTTAATGAAATATTGTCTGATATGCAGTTCAGTGCGGTCAGGAAAGTATTCATCAGGAGACAACTTGTAGACCAAATATCCTATGTCTTCAGACTCCTTGCTGATGATTACTGCTTTCCAGTCTCCACTCAAAATATTCTTCATTCGATCTGTGATCTGTGAAATATTCATAGGATTCCTGCTGCCTTCGTCCTCAATTAGATGCTTGTTCATTTGTGCGAGCAAATCAGCGTCACTCAATTCTGCTTTTCTAATGCATATGTCCATTACATTTCTTCCCTTGAGGATTAGACTGAAAACGCTATTAAAATAATTACGACATAGTTGTGTCATTTCAACAGATTATTATCATAAATGAGACATTACGTGTGTTTCAGGGTCTAACCCTCCGCACCATCTACATAATTTATTCCTTCATCAGTTATGGAGAATGATGCGCGCACTGCACCCAATTCTCTGACAGCTTAAAATCCATTTGTTTAATATCCTTACTAAAAAATATCATCCATATGACGCCAAAAAAAGCTCCAATCTACCCGCTTGATGCCTTTTCAGATGTTTCCTTCAAAGGGAACCCAGCAGCAGTAAGCTTGATGCCAACCAACCTTGACTACGATTTGTATCTTACTTTCGTAAAGGAGATGAACATTTCCGAGACAGCATTCATTGAGGAGAAAAGCGTTAGAGAGTTCAAGTTGAGATGGTTTACTCCGAAACACGAGGAACTCGCAATCCAAGCGTTTCATATAATAAGCATATTCTAAGATATTGTAAATAGAGTTTCTTGTTATCTAATCTACGGTATTCACCATGGAAAATGTGACGTGAACTACTGAATAAACGAAGTTTAAGCGAAACCATTAAAACCAACTATCCTTTTCTATGTGAACACGTGAAAACAATGCCAGTCGAGATACATGACAAAGAAAAATTCATAGAGCTATCAGGTAAAGCAGACGAGTGCCGAGTCAAGAAGAACAAGGACAATACAAAGCTAAAGTTGAGGACAGGGAAATACCTGTACACGATAAAGCTCAACCCTGCTGAAGCTGATGCGGTATTGGGGAAGCTGAGCTGCCCAAAGACCGAGATTCAATAAGACTACTTTCTAGGATATTATCTTAAAAAAATATTGAAATCGTAGATTATCGTATCTACTTTTTCTCAAGGTATGCGATGTTGTTTACAACTGAGACCTCGATTTTGTGTTGAAGGTCTCTTGCATCAATTCTCTTCTTTAGTTGTGTTCTGAGATAGTTGGCGTCTTTTTCTGGTACTTCCACCTTTACTAACTCATATTGACCTTTCATGAATGAATCGATGATGGGGTCATACTTGCTGCCTTTCCTATATTTTCTGGATGGCTTTTTTTCTACTGGTTTTAAGTCGAATTTAACGTCACTCATATTGTGCGCCTGATATTCTTTTCATCTATTTCATTTATATAAGTTGTTGTTGAATTTTTGTTTACAGATATAGTTACTCTCAAATTGATAGAATAACTCTTACAAATAAAAAATACAAACATGATTACAGAAGTATACATTTTATAATATACAAGAAAAAATGAGATTAAAGGCAAACTCGTTTAATGAGCTCCTTATAGGTCTCAACACCTTGATCAATTTGTTCCAGACTAATGTACTCATCAGGTGTATGCGCCTGATCAATACTACCCGGACCACAGATCACAGTGGGAACCCCAGCCTTTGTGTAACTTACAGCCTCAGTATAGTAAGGTTCACCAACAGGCTCGGTTCCAAGTATATCTTTTAATATAGTTACAACAGGTGAATCCAAAGGTACATCCAATGGAACACCAGCCCTGTTGCTCAGGATATCTGCCTTAAACTCGGAATCATTTTCAGATAACTTGTTTATGATATCCATCAACCACTTTTTTGATGTAGCGGGGTCTTCATGACCCGGAATAAACCTGAAGTTTAGGGTTAAATAAGCCTGATCCGGGATGATGTTTGCCTTGAACCCACCCTTCATCATGGTGCACTCAACCGTTGTGGAGCCAAGTAGCGGATGCTTGTTCAGATTTAGCTCTTCTTGCAGTTTTCTTAGCTCATATAAGAAATCCGCTGCCTTCTGGATAGCGTTTATGCCAAGCTCAGGTCGGCTACTGTGGGCTGCCTGCCCATGGATCAGCACCTCGGCTCCCCCAGAGCCCTTGTGTACCGGTATAATCTTCATCAAACTGGGTTCACCGATCACCCCAAAAGAAGCATCCTTGGGGGTAACGAGTTTATCCGATAGCACCCGATCCACGAACCAGCCACCTGTGTCCTCACCAGCCGTAAAGACAAGTGTGAGCTGTTTCTTGAAGTCTTCATCAATCAATTCTTGGGCCGCCTGAATCATGCACGCATCAGGACCCTTCATGTCACAGGCGCCTCGTCCATAGAGCCTACCATCTTTGATGACTGGCTCAAATGGCCCCGAGACCTTCCAGAGCCCAAGGTCACCGGCCAAAACCACATCTATGTGCCCGGATAGAACCAGCCCCGGCTTTTTCCCCACGCCATATTTAGCTATGATATTTGCTCGTCCCGGCTCGATGACCTGAAGCGTGGTCTTGAAGTCTAATTCATCAAGATATGCTTGTATCCATTCGGCGCATGGCTGCTCCTGAGTAGGAGGGCCACTGGTGTCAAATTTTATTAATTCCTTGGCTATCTCAACTGCCTTCAATTGAGTCATGGGGATATTGGATGTCTATCGGATATTTGTATTGTCTGATAGGGGATAGTCCTAACATCATGACCGAGATACCATACGATAGACCAGTACTTTGTAAAAATCGTCATTCTCGTACGTTATAAAAGAACGATGAACATCAGAAGATTGGTGCTCCCGCCGGGATTCGAACCCGGGTTCTCCAACTCGAAAGGCTGGAATGCTTGGCCGGGCTACACCACGGGAGCACGTATCATCTTTAACCCCATAGCCTGTTTATATTTGTTTTTCAAGCGGGGTAGTTTTTATATCTAGGTTGCTTGTTATTTGGCTGGGCAGGGCCTGTAGCTCAGTTTGGCCTAGAGCACCTGGCTCATAACCAG
>CAYUTB010000019.1:23527-25309 GCA_964447425.1 uncultured Candidatus Bathyarchaeia archaeon | reverse complement strand
CCCCTGTGAAGGGTGAGCAGTACAGGCTCTAAACAGTCTCACCATACACTTTTTTTACGTGTTTTTGTCGTTACCATGCCGGAAAAATGCATTGAATGGGCTCAGATATAGGGTGTTCTGGGGCTGGTTTATGCATTGGGAGCTTGTTTGTGGCTGGGATGGGTTTACCCCATCCCCCCATACGCGGGTTTAGGTGTTTTTCATACCTTTTACGGATTCATAATCGTATTAATATCAGGTACCAGTTTGGAGATGGATTGCATGAGTAGATCTCGATGGGGTGTGAGCCCAGTGATAGCTACTGTTATTCTTGTAGCGGTAGCGATGGTCATCACTATGGCGGCTGCTTACTGGATCACAGGGACCTCGGGTAGCTATATGGAGGTTGAGAAGCTTCAGATTGAGTCGTCTTACTGTATATCGGATTCCTCGGTTACTAATAGTAGGTGGATGATCGTGGTCTCGCTTCGAAACAATGGGCCTTCTACCTGCAATATCGTGTATGTTATGGTGAATGATGCAGTCGTTGATGATTACAATGTCACTGCTGGGGGCTCGCTGAGTAATGTGGACTCCATCGGCACCAGCATAGATTCAAGCGGGCTCAGGTTGGAGAGCGGCGAGTCAACCACCGCATACGTATGGGTTGGCAGCGATTTATTCAGCTCGGGGACCACGGTCATAATTAGGCTTCAGAGCGTAGCTGGCGTCAACTATTTTAGACCTGTGAAGCTAGCCTGATCCGGTTTCTGGTTAATAGTTTAACCTTTGAGGTTAAATATATCACCACTAGATTGGGTTGTGTATGAGTGAAGGAAAAAAGGACCAGAAATCACTGTTTTATGCGTTAGGGGCGTCGTTGGCTACGGGTGGGGCGCCGGTGGTAGTGCTGAGCCTGATCTTGATTGATGTCGCCGAGTCCTTGGATGTGCCTGTTGGGGTGCTTGGGCAGATTAGCTCTTTCTCGTCTTTCCTCAGCATTCTCGTCGCTATCGTGATGGGGGTCTTGGCTGTGCGGTATAGCCACAAGCTGCTACTGTGCGTGGGTCTGATACTGATGAGCATATCTATCGTTGGTACGAGTCTCGCCTACGACTTCACATCCATACTGGTCCTCTACAGCCTATCTGGCATCGGTTACAGTATGGTGCAGCCCATGGTAAACACGTTCATCGGTGAGCTGTACCCTGCTGAGGGGAGGACAAAGGTGATGGGAAACATGATCGCGGTGCGTAGCGTGGTCTCTTTTTTGGCGCCGCTGGTAACAGGTTATATTGTGGCTAGGAGCAACTGGAGGATCGGCTTTGCCTCGTATAATCTCGCCCTCACAGTGATCAGCCTCGCCTTGGTCCTGATGGCTCTCCCATCGGATAGAGTTGAATCAGCCGGGGGTAGCGGTCAGTTGGAGGGCATCAGGGCGGTGCTGGGTAACCGCTCAGCGTCTGCATATTTATTGGCTGGCGCCCTAGCCTTTACGCCCTTTATGGCGATATCGGTGTTCAACGGCAGTTATCTGAGGCAGAGTTATGGTCTATCAGTGGGGACTGTTTCGCAGTTGATGCCTCTGATCGCTATCTCGGTTACAGGTGGGCTTTTATCCAGTAACAGATTCGTCGAGTGGCTGGGCTTAAAGAAGGTAGTCTACATGTCAACGCTCCTATCCACGTTAGCGTTCTTGGTCTACTTTGGGGCGGGGTTGAGCCTGATCCCAGCGGTTGCGTGCTCGGTTATTGGCTCATATTTAACCGGGGTGTGGCTGGCTACATCGGGTGCCCTCGGTTT
>CAYUTB010000019.1:12901-23427 GCA_964447425.1 uncultured Candidatus Bathyarchaeia archaeon | reverse complement strand
CTTGTGGGATAGATTTATGTTTGTGGGTATTTTCATATATTGTGGGTAACATGGCGGTTGTATCGGTTGATGACCGGGGAAGATTAACGATACCTAAAGAGCTTGGAGTTAGAAGCACCAGAGTAGTGATAATACCAGCGGGCTCATTTTTCGTGACCATACCTCTACCGGGCACCCCTCTTGAAACAGCTGAAGGTTGGTTAAAGACGGATAAGACACGGGGCACACTCAAAGAGACCGCAGAGAAATCCGCATCAGATGACGCCGTCAAGAGGGCTAGGCGGAGAGAACAGGTTTGATCATCGAGACAGACCTCCTGTATGCTTTTGTGAAAGAGAGCGATTGGCTAAAGCCAGCGGCGTCGAGATTTATCAGGGAGGTGTCAATGGGACGGCATGGAGTCGTTCACGCCTCAAGAGAGGCACTGCACGAGCTCTACTATGTATCGATGAATGAAGGGGTTTCTCTTGATGAGTATATTACCCGTGCTGCTGCGGTTACCGCGATTGATAATCTAGTGTTTCACCCGACGACAACCGAGGTGGACCTGTTGGCGCTGGTCTTGATGAAGCAGTATCAGATTGGCTCTATTTTTGATGCTTATCACGCCGCTACTGCTTTGAGTATGGAGGAGGATCATACGATCATCTCCACGGATACAGTGTTTGACAGGGTTCCGGGTTTAATTAGAGTAGACCCACGTAATATGGAGTAAATCCCCGGTTGGGGGATTGGTCCCTATTCGGTCATTCTGAAGGCGCGTTGTGGGTTTAGTATGAAGGGTGGTAGGTGGCTTGCTAGGTTGCTGAAGGGTAGGACCTCTGGTTGGAGCCGTATTCCTAGTTGTTCTGTCATGTAGTCTCGTCTGGCTACGATTCTGTCCCATGCTTCGGGGTAGTACTCCATGAAGTGGTTGCGTGTGTGTTGGTCGGCTACTGCTATGCCGTCTTCTGTGTTTATTGTGAAGTACTCGGTGCCTGTGGCTGGTATGATGTCTACCTGTAGCGCCATGGTGGGTTTGATCCTGTCTTGGCTGTCCCGGTAGATGGGGCTGTTGATCCATTCATCTATGCCGATGAGGTGCCCGGGGTTTAGCCCCACACCGTAGAAGCTGTCACCGATCCTGTCGTGGACGGCTTTGTAGAGTTCTCCGCCTGTGACGCCGATGCTCATCTTCTCAAGCCAAGCTGTGGCTGCCTCGAAGTAGGGGGCGGCTAATCGTTCAACGTAGTCGCCTATTTTCTTTGGTAGCTGCATCTCGTGTTCTAGTAGCCAGCCTGCTCTGCTGTTGAGGGCACCCCAGAGTCCTACTGCGGTGGTGAATGGTTCTCCGCGTTGGATCTTTTTGTTTGTGGGGCTTGGGAGTCCCATCCATGCGCGTTCTCCTGTGCTGAGCATGGTGTGGGCGCTGTGGGGGTAGCCGTTGAGGTTCATGAGCTGGGCTGCTTGGTACTCGGTCATGCCGGTTCTTATGCCGTAGATGACGTTGCGTACTGCTTGGGATGTGAGGGTGGCTGCGTACTCCATCTGGGCTAGTTGTTCGGGCTCATTGACTGCTCTGAGTCCATCGGTTTGGTGCATGAATATGTGGGTGGCGTTTGTGACGTCTGTTGCGAGGGCGCGCAGGTTGTCTATGAGGTAGCTGGGGGCTTCGATCCAGTGGTGTGGGTCCGGTGACTCCTGAGCCGAGTAGTATTTCCAGCCTGCTACTCCGATGGTGCTGTTGGCTGTGATGCCTGTGTCTTGGAGTATTTGTTTGAGGGGCTTGGATTTGCTTCTGTCTTGGGCTAGTAGGCTGAAGGGCTGGTATAGCACTGGGTTTAGGTGTTCCTTGATTGGGCTGATTTCAAGGTAGCCGATGCCTTCGTTGCCGACGAGTATCCACTGGTCCTCACCCTCAATATCCACGATGAGGAGTGCTTCCTCGAAACGAGGATCATACCCAGTGAGGTACGCTATATTAGCTGAATGCTCCCTGTCACCGTAAACCAGCATATGTGTGTAATCACCACCACATTTCTTACGGAGCCTCTCCAGACGGTTTAGATAAGTCTCAGCGGTGAGACTGGGCTCAAACGATGGGTAACCGAAATCAGGTAATACAAGCTCAACAAGCTCAGCACGACGAACCATAAGTGATTGAGGGTTCACAAGGTTAACAGCTTAACTATCCCTAAAAAAGGGCTAGTTATATTATTGTGACATCCATAATAAGTTCTTAATATATGCTAGGCTGTTGACGATTACGTAACACATATATACCTCTCATATGGTATCCACTTAAAATACGTTTTAATATATTTTTAATAAGTTTCAGGTCTACAATAAAGTTTTAAATTTAGACAAAAATAATAAGAGTATCAAGAGGAGATACTATGTCTTCATTTGGAAAAGCGGAAAGCCCCGAACATAAAAAAATTGTAAAAGAACTCATGGATTACCTTAACCAAGCAGGTTTTAAGACTACTTGCGCAGCATACGAAGGGCTTAGTGTATGTGCCCAAATTGAAGGACGCATTCCTGATTTCATGGGAAGAAACGCACAAGAACTAATCGCTATTGGCGAAGCAAAAACATGTGACGACTTGGATAATGACAGAACCAACGACCAGTTTAAGGTCTTTTCAAATCGAGTAATGAACTCTGGTATATCTAATGGAAAAACTGTTCCTTTCTACATCGGAATACCAAAAACATGTGTTACCGAGTTACAACAAAATCTAAAAAAATTGGGACTAAACCAGAAAACAAACATACACATAATATCTTTCGAAATATAGATGCAGCCTCACCATTTGTTTCTTGTAGATAAATATTTATTTCACTGCTATAGTTCAGACAAACAAATGACAACTCCTAAAAAAACAAGTCGCATACTAATAGGAATTTTCTTTCTAATAATATTGTATGTTACTTTATCTACCATACTCAATAAAAACCCTGAATTTGATACAAATAAACTTCTTCAAGTAAATTATAGTGGATTACCTGATGGTGTCGATGTAAACGTTTACCCTGAGAGTCATAATATTAAAGGAAGCCAATTTAACATAGTTTTTGAGAATAACCGAGACGAGGAATTATACTGGGGTTCTGAATGGAAAGCAGAGAAATGGATTAATGGAGAATGGACATATCAAGATCCGAATTGGGTTTGGACTATGGAATTAAGAATAGCTAGTCCATATAGCACTGTTATAAATAGTGAAAAATTTCCTTTTAGTAATGGGATATATCGTATTACGAAAAAATGTATGTTGACAAATATTTATTTAAGAGACCAAAATAAATGGGAATCCGAGTTTATTGTTACATTCTATCTCATAAAACAATCATAAAAAAACATTCTTCTCTTAAATGGGTAATCTGATTTTAGCTAAAAAAAGGGAGAGGTTAACCTGCTCCTGTAAAATCTATGTCTTTGTTAAAGTCATCTTCTATATTATTTACAGGGCTAAAAACCATGTCTCCGCTATGTACTCCTACAAGTATTCCAAGAGCATTTGCATTCCAGCCTCCACCCTCATAGTATTTGTTATATACAGGTGATCCGCTATCCCCCTCTGCGCAGGTAACATCTGCTTTTGTTTGGTTGTAAAGAGTTGTATATTTAGCGCTACCAAGGTCTTGATCAAGATAGGTTATATCTCCATATTGATACCCGCTTGCTAGTCCTGTAATTTCAACGTTCATTCCTGTATAGAATGTAGAGGAGTTCACCTGACCTACAACGTTGACCTCATATGCGGACCATATTTCACTAATGGCTGTAACCCCATTATATAATGGGACCCATGCGCAGTCACTATATCTTGGTCCAGATGGGTCTATTGTCACATGCCCAATACGGTCGTCAACTGCGGTAGTATTTTGATAAACAATACGGTTAATGTTAACGCTATGTCCTGAGACCAGAGCTACTTCGCTGTTACTTCCTGACTCGGTTACGAGGAAATTTGAGGTAGATTCTACCCATATATCTCGGTAATCCATTGCTACGTATCTTATTCCTGCCTCAAGGGGTCGTATTCTATCCCTTTGAGACAAGTCATCTAGAATAGGAGCTTCTTCTAACACCAGTACGCCTGATGGTATTTTTCCACCAAGATCGTCATTAACGTACTGAATAACACTGGGAGACAGTTTTTCAACGGATAATAGAATAGTGCCATTGCTTGTAATGACACTTCCAGTCCATCCAATATCTTTTTTCAACTGCTCAAAATCTAGTTTGTTATACCAAGTCTCTAACTTGGTTCTTGTAGCGACCCCTTGAAGAAATTTAACTGTAACGCCATCTAAAGGTTTCATTGTCTCTAAAAACGTTATTAGCATATGGAAGTTATCTTAAAGTTATGTAATCGTTAACAGTCTAACTTTATATTTAACCTCAGGTGAGTTTATATATGAATTCATTTAATATTTATTTATGAGATTTAATAGAATATATATCATAATAATTTTAACCGCCGTACTTCTTACTGCATCAATGATATACTATAAAAATGAAAGTGAAAAACATAGAAGATTATCCCACCTCAATAATGATGCATATTGGAAAACAATTATTGCTAGTTCTTTTGAATATGATTATGTAGCTTTATCAAATGTGGTTGAACTCAAATCGTTAAATTCTGACTTGATTAATGCCATTAAAAACATTGAATCAGATCCTGGTTCGTATATTAGAATGTGGACCGTGCATCAGTTTGATCCAGAAAATAGTCCCTCTGATAAAATTAATCATAGTATAAGTGGATTTGTTGATTACTATGGAAAAGTACATGTTCTTGGCTTTGATTGGTTATTTATATAAAAAAGGTTGAAAAATTAGTCGTAAACTTCGATCCAGTCGTATCCCATTTGACCTTGTGCAGTCTCAGCTCGAACCGTGATATAATAGTAAGTATTCTGGTCATTGAACGTCCATGTTCCTCGCCAAGATCCACTTACATAAGTCATGGAAACCCAGCCAGAATCGTATCCCTCGGGATCATCTCGCTCACAGACTCTGTATTTTACGTTATCTATCGTAGTACCTGATACTGAAACCGTAGCATAGATACCACAAGGACTTGTAACCTGTGAAGCATCAGAAGGTGAAATTATCGAAACTGTTGGTTTGGGATAACTGGAATCTGGATAGATGTGTCTGACTCCCTCTTTATCTCCGAGCTGTAATGTTCGACGAACTAAGCCATAGCTTGTCGGTGAAGTCATGACGTATGAACTATATGTATATTCCAAGTTTCCGAGCCAGAGTATATGTCCTGCTTCGTGTAGAACAATGGTTTGAACATCGAACTCACTGCCACTTGGAGTTCCATCTGTAGACCAAGTGTAATCATCATTTAGTGCAATGTCAAAATCAAGGATTCTACCTGCATCTGATCTATGGACTGTACATAAGCCTACAGCGCCACTGTATCCTTCATTGGCGAACCATGAATTAGATTGCCAAAAGACAGCGTTTGCATCTGTGTTGTCAAACTGACCAATGGAGCATGTTCCGTCAACAGTATAATCAACTTCGGATAAGGAATCATTTTCCCAAGTATTAAATGCGTAGGTTACTTGATTGTATTCTCCTGTACAGTCACTGGTGTTTCCGTTTACCCGATAATGTATTGGAAAGTCGCTTGTATCCCAATAGCGTACATCATATTCAAAACCTATCCATTGATTTTCATATATCGGTTGTTGTGTTGGTGTACTTCGTGTTACTATATCGGGAACTTTCTCAAGTCTTTCAATTCGAATGGCATTTAAGTCAACATTTTTCTGCATTTTTTGGATTCGAGTTGGTGTTAAATTTCTGGCATATACGGTAACAGTTTCTCCTACTTTACAGAACACTTCTCCATATGGGTTAGCTATGAAGTCTTGAATAATACCATCAATTTCTCCTCCCCAATGACCTACTGTGACAATCTTTTTCCAGTTTGATGTTTTCTTTGCGGTTGAATCAATTTCTATCTCTAGTATGGTGTATATTTGTCCTGTTAATGGGTTTGCCCAAAATGACTCACTTGAAATTACTTTTCCAGTGATAATGTCAGTTGAATCACTCATTAACACCTCTTCCAAAGAACGGGGATTAGATTGTAACTTGGTCCCATTAATTAAAAAAGGTGTTGGAATTACTAATACTAGCATTAATGCTATGGTAAGGATCTTTTTTTTGCTAAACATTTTTCTCACACACTTTGTTTTTGAAGTTTTCAGGATTTGTCGATGACAAGGTCCCGACGACTTCGATACAATCAACCTGAGTTAAAGCTTTTAACAACTATCTGCAACAACTTGCTACAATAAAAAAGGGGGATTATTGACAGTTACCGTCTGCTTGTTTTGCTTTGCATTCGTTGCATAGTTCACCAGAGGTTGGCTTACTATAGCTTTGTATATATCCTGATTTTGGATCTCTTGAGCAGTTACGGCAGAAGTGCCACGTATCACTCCCGTGGGCTTTCCTGTAGATAACCATAGCCTGCCTCCTAGTTCTCGTAGAAGTACTCTCTCCAAGTCACGCTGATCGCAACGGTATCATCGTTGGAAATCCACACCCGTAACGTTGGGCTATCCCACTCGTAGTCCAGCGTGTAGTCTCCTGACGCCTTGGTGACTGTGGCGTAGGCGTCCTGAGCCCCGGCGTGGTTGCACTCGTGGTAGTAGCCTTCCCCGACGGGTATGGTTGTCTTGTAGGTGTAGTAGACCCATACGCCTTTTTCGTCTGCTTGCGCCGCGAGGAGTGGGGCGAGCGCTATAGCCGCGATCAGTGATGCTATTAGGATTTTTTTCCTGTTCATGGGGTCGTTATTGTCTGCTACAGTTGATAATATCTTGTCGCAACAGGTTGCTACGCTAGTCTACGTTGATGTTGTCTATGTTCAAGGTGATGACGTTGGTCATGCCGAATCGTTCTTTCTCGATTATCCCGTAGTCCTCGAACTTGGATATTATCCGGGATACTTGGTAGCGGGGTAACCCGCTTTTGATGGTGAGGTCGTTCTGGTATATGGTTCCCTCGGTGTCCATCATGATCCTGAATATCGTTTTCTCTTCCTCTGAGAGTAGCTTGACGTTGGTTTTTCTTTGGTTTCCGTTACCCTCGTTTCGCGTGGTTATGGTTACCTCGTTTCCCAGATTCCGTGAGATGAAATACGACGCCGCGAAGGTAAATATCAGTACAAAGGGCACAAGCACAAGCAGCGGTTTCGAGAAGAAGAGGAATACCTTCCACTCGCTTATCGGGTACAGAGTGCCCGACTCGAAGAGTAACGTGCTCCTCAGCCTGTAGACCATGAAAAAGTATAGACAGATGGAGAAAGCGAAAGAGACCGTGATACATAGCATCAGGTGTCCGCATACATATCGGCTGATCTTCTCGCGCAACACGGTGGAACCCATATAATGAAATCGTTGTTGAATTTTTAAATCAATCTAAAAATGAGAATATCATGGGTCCATACGGGGGATGCGAACCCATGACATCTGCCTTTTAGATAATTGTTACAGTTTATAAGTGCTATATGTACCGAGATGCTACAGGTAAACTGAATATAAAAGTGATATTCAAGAGTTTGTCTGCGTCTTTGTCGTATTAGTTCAATGTCTGATATATTGTTTTAGTAAGATAATGATGCTTACGAGACTTAGTATTATGCCAACGGGAAGCAGATAGAAATAAGGCTTGAGGACATCTACTTTAATATATATCTCTTTATCCACATTTTTGTTTGATACTTTTATAATGTTATTAATTAAAATATATGATTTTTCTAGAGTCTCAAGTGTCTCAGTCATACTGGCTGTTTCATTAGAGTTGATAAACATTCTTTTATGAGGCGACAGCGCGGATTTCTCATAATCACCTTGTATAAAATAATCTATATTACTATCATAGTATATTCTTATTTCAACTAGCTGCGTAGTTTCTTCATAGTCTCCTACCATACTAGCTTCTATTTTTACCGTAGAGTATGGAAAGTAACCTATTTCATATATTTTATAGTTATCAGCGTTTATTATTGTTTCTTCATCTATAATATTACTTGAATCTGTTTGAGATATTAAAATTATAGATATTCCTAATAATAAAAAAATAAGAGGGATTTTTTTCATGGCTATTATCACTCTGGCACTACTATCTTCATAGTAATATTTTTTGTTATAGTGATGTATTCTGTGTCTACTACGGATGCACTCCTCTTATCTGCTGGCTCATGCCATACATAGTACATGACCTTCGTCCTAGTTTGGAACGTAATGTAGTGATCACCTTCATCCCATCCCTCGTAGTCTACACGTACTCTAAGAGCAGCAAATTCCTCAGGGTCATAGATTGAATAGGTAATCGTCGTCTGGGCAACGTCTGGTGTATCTGTTGTTAAAAGGTCGAAAGGAAAGGGTAGCGCAACACCTGAGAGGTACTGTGCAAGGGAGTAGATGTAGCCAACTAGTTCATCCCACTCGTCATCGCTTCCACACTCGGCTGTATGGATCATGTCGAAGTATACAAGCGAAGTGCTTCGTCCCTCTCCTGAGTCTTTAATGCCATCGCTGTCAGCGTCAAAGAAGACATCTGTAGCGGTTATCTTGCATTCGAACCATTCAGCTTCTGTGTAGTAGTCTCCGGGTAAGGGATCGTCTTCCCAGCTGTTTCCTAGTCCGGCAGCAACACCTACTCTGACTCGGGGGAAATCGCCTGCATCTAGGTTGGTTTCCCAGTCAACACCCATTACTGTTGCCCCAATTTTATGGTCTTCGTAATAGGAGTATGAGCTGTCATCTTCCCAGTGTTGGACGGTAGCAGCTACGAAGGGTAAGTATATGCTATTTAGTAGAAATAGTAGTAAACAGAAGATCACGGTTTTTTGTTTTAGGATTTTTCTTTTTTCCATTTTTCTCTCACACACTTATGGATAACCATGGGTTCGACTCTAAGGGAGTTTATGAACCCCGGTAAATCCATGTTTTAAATAAATGCGACAGTTAATAGGTACTTCTTGCACCAAGATGCTACGATATAAAAAGGAGTCATAATCCTCCCAAAAGCCATAAGAGAATCAGCGGGCATCGAGGAAGGCGACAACGTAATAGTCGAACTAGGAGACGGAATCACCCTGAAACCCGAGAGAAAGATAGACCTAGAAAAACTCAAAGACGCATTCAGAGAACACGACAAACGATTAACCAGCCTCAACGCCACCGAGCCCAACCCCGGCGACCTAGCCCAAATATACCTCGAAGAGGAGTTCGAGGAATACGAGCACTCATAGACGCCAACCTCCTAATATACCTCAACACGGTCCGCGACCCAGTCAATAAACGCCTATACAGAAACTTCTACGAGAACATCATATCAGAGCACCATTGCTACACAGACGCCCTCCACATATCAACCATGCAGCAGAACAATATCAGCCAAATAATCTCAGAAGATACAGACCTAGACAAAATACAAAACATCAAACGAATCTGGCTAAGCGCAAACTAGCAGCGCGCCAAGAGACCCGACCGCCTACCCAGAGCCCAACTAGAGAAAAATAAGCCAAGTAACACCTCAAATAAACCAAACCCCGGAATCCCCCCACCACCAGACTCAGGGGGCTCAACAAAAGGCGCCTCAACAGCCACCGGGTACTTATCCACTGAGCCAGCTGATCCATCGATCAAGTAATCTCCATCACCATCATAATCACTCCACCTGTTGCCCAACCCAGACTCATCATACCAGAGGTTACCATTGCCCTCATCCAAACCCTGACTCTTCACAGTGAAACTGTAAAAGTTATCCCACTCATAGGACTTCATCGCCGAGTTACCCGCAACGGTATTGTTGTAGATCCTGTTACCCGTGGAGTCACGGATGATGAAAACCCCATGCGCCCCGTTCCCCACTATCGTGTTATGAGCCACCACGCAGTCACTGCTATACCTGAGATTCACCCCATGATACACGTTATAACTGAAATTATTATACGCAATCTCACATCCATCAGCGTAATTCGTGTGAACACCGATCACAAACCCAGAGCACGTATTATTGATCACCCTCACACCATCACAGCCCAACGAGACCCCGCCACCATCCTGCCCCCCACCAGTGATCACATTACCCACAACACTGGCAGTACCCGGTGCAGCGTCCTCAACAAGCACCCCGATATAATCAGCCTCGATCACACAGTCCCTGACTACAAAATAAGCTGAAGTGTCATGTACCTCAACCCCATTCCGTTGCAACGCACTGGTCACGATCCTGTACCCCTCAATCCTGTAAGGGTCATCAACAGCCCCCGAGCCCGGGAAACCACCAGCAGCGAACCCGGCGTCGCCATTTACCACAATCGGGTCATGATCAACCAAAGCCCCAACCGGAGCAACCGAGAGGAAGTAAATCACAACAATTAGGAAAAACCACCTACAATACACACTCATAGCCATAAACAGGATTCAGAGGAGCCTGAATATAACCACTCTCAACAAAGAAACATGATCCTCCAAGAAAAAACAGGAAAAAA
>CAYUTB010000019.1:9533-12801 GCA_964447425.1 uncultured Candidatus Bathyarchaeia archaeon | reverse complement strand
AGATACTCCTCATACTTCTTCACATCCACATCCTTGGGCTTCGCCACAATCGCCGGCAACACATCATCCTTGGTCACCACATAATAGATGATATCACCCTGATCAATCTCATGCCCCATCTCCACCAGCATACGCCCAGCCTTCACATGCTGAGGATTAGTATCATAACTCTTCAAAGGCTTACCAAGCTGCATCTGGAAAGCAACCTCCTCGATCCGGAACTCCCGCTCCTTAATCCTATGATGCACCTCCAACACAAGCCCCTTGATATCCTCCTTCGCCGATGGAAACTCCTCAACGGTCTGCACCTCACTCAAAATATGAGTCAACTCATCAAATGCATTCTTCAAGATAGGCGGAATATGCCGCTTCTTACCCGTTAAACCCTTAATATCCATCCTACCATCCTTGTAGACCCCCAGATAGTTCTTCTTCCGCTCACTGAAAACAGCGTACCTGTAGGTCTTCTCCACCTCAAGATCAATACCCAGCGCCTCATCAGCCCAAGCCACCAAGGCATCAGTCTGCTCCTTACTGGGATGATTCAGGAAAACACTATCAGTATCACCGTACAGCACCTCGATACCCAGCTCCTCAGCCCGCTTCCCAGCCTCCTCCATCGCATACCGCCCAACCGCAGCAGTACTCTCCGCCAAAGGCGGACAATACAACGGGAAACTCTCAGCCCCAAACACACCGTAACTGGCGTTCAAGAAGACTTTGAGAGCCTGCTGCACTACATTATAATACTGACGCTGATCATCAGTCAACGACTTATCCTTCGCCTTGGGCTTATACCAGAGAACCCTCAGGTCACGCAGGCTGCCAATCAACTCACTGGTCATCCCATGCCGCTCCTTACACACCCAATGCGACGTACCCGGGATCAAGTTACTCTTACACCCCTCATGGCTGCACAGCAACGTCTCGTAGCTCAGATTCCAGTTCCTGATAGCACTGGGATACAGCGACGCGAAGTCAACCACAGTCACCTCAAAATGAATACCCGGCTTGGGGTCACGCACAATGGCACCCTGATACTTCTTGCCCTTAATCATCGCCTCAGTAGTCGTACCGCCTTTACTGATGATGATATCCTGAGTATTGGGGATAAGCCAACCCTCCTGCCGATGCATCCACTCCATCAAAGCCAGTATCCAGCGACTCACACCGAACCTGCTCAAGTCCTCAAGGATCATCTTGCTGATGCGTTGAAGCATCACCATCAGGTTCATCACAAGGTTATCGTTGAAAGCCGTCAACTCATAGGTGATAAACGCGTCCTGCATACAATACTCAGCCATCTCAGCCATGGTCAACTGGTTAAAATCAGGCACCGGAATCTTACCCTGATGCAATATACCCTGAGTAATATCATCCAAGCTAAACTCACGGTACGCGTTCCCAAACGCATACCCCTGAATGGATCGGTTCCTGAAGAACTGGTACAGGTCAATATGCACGCCATTCGTCAAGAACGCGAAACGCCTACCCAGCGTAATCGGAATAGCCTCATCTGGGACGCCCAGATTCCGTGCACGGTTCCTGAGGAATTTAAAGTCAAAATCATCCCCGTTAAACGACAAGACGATAGGGTAACCATCCATAACCCGGAGTGTCTCCTCCACCAGCTCACGCTCAGTCTCAAACACCCGGACCTCATCGGCACCGGGAACAGCCCCCACCACCTCACCCGTCCGCAGGTCATCAATCATGATAACCTTCCTGAGCCCATCCGAGCCAGCGAAAGCCACAGTGATAATAGGCTCCTTCGCATCATCAGCATTTGGCATACGATTCGCCACACTGGGACGCACCTCAATATCAACAGCCACACGCCTGATATTCGGGATAGGCGCCTGAAGCAGCCGAGCCCACTCCTTCATAGGCTCCTTAAACCGCTCCTCGGTGTTGGCTAACACATCGTTAAACTGCTGCTCAACATCAGCGGTCATGCTCCAGTCACCCTGCACAAGGTTCCCATCCACCACCCTGTACGGCATACCGGGCACGATCCCCTGATCATAAACATAACACGCATAGTAGCGGATGCGGTTCTCCCAGCTCTCATCCAAGGCGTTCCTGATACAGTTACCCCCACCCCCAACACTCAACGGGTCACCGGCAAGAATCTTCGTGACTTGGATGCTTTGCTCGTTGAGGGCATCATACCTGATGACCTCCTCGAAGCCCCTGAAACCCTCATTCCCCTTCACACGCTGATTCAATTCCAGCTCATCGGCGCTCATCTTGGAGATGAGATACGGCAGATGACCCGTATTATCATACCAGAGATAGATCTGCTCCTCAACAGGCTCATAGAGACGCACATACGCCAGCTTCCGTTGCCCATCATATCCAGCAGACAACAAGTAGCTGGTACCCAGATTATCCGGCGCGATCCTACCACGAACCCCAATTATCTCCTCGTCACTCATCATCCGCCACCCCTTTTCACCTACTATGGAATGGGGCGATATAACAATATCAGAGTACCCTACGAGCCACCGATCCTTGACTCATAAACAAGCTTACCCGGCAACAATACCGAGACATAGCCCAGTACCTGATCAAAGTTATCATCATAACAATAGACCCGCTGCAGAGTTCTCCAACTATTATGGAAACTAATCACACGACGCCGGCGATCCACAGTCGCCTTCACGATGCTACTCCAAGGGAAGAAGCTCTCCTCACTACTCGCAGCCAACAAACCAGCCCCAGCTGCACTAGGAGAACCAGCCAAAACGCCTAGAACCACTGTAACCCTGTTCAGCTTACTCATACTCCGCGACACCTTACTCCCCACACCATCAGCGTCCAAGACAAACAGGGTGCGAATCCTGTTCCTCAGAAACAGCGAGACCAAGATAAATAAAGCCATGAATATGGCTACACCGACCCCAGTCAACGGGATCACAGCTTCAAACTCGAACCCAGTAGCCAGAAGCAGTATCAAATCAGATAACAGAAAAGTAGCCACAAATACACGGGCGAAATCCCATAACATATACCGGTTATTCAGGAGCGGGATATCATACTCCCAGCTCAAACCAGACGCCTCATCCACCATGTGGGATACGGATGGAGCCCCTCATTTAAATGTGGTTTACTCAACGGGCTCAGGCACAAAGCCCCGGATAGCGGCGAAAACAGGAACCATATTATCTGGGGTACAGTAGACCCGTATCAGAGGCTTGAGATCACTCGTTAGGGTAGCCACCTTACGCCGATCATCAAAAAACGCCCGCGCAACTTGACTCCAAGA
>CAYUTB010000019.1:0-9433 GCA_964447425.1 uncultured Candidatus Bathyarchaeia archaeon | reverse complement strand
ATACAGGATGAGCCCAGCCATGGCAGCCGAGAGAAACAACACCAAGAACAGAATATCCACGATCACATAGACGTTTGACACTAATGGGACGCGAACATCCCACTCCAGCACATCAGACATCACCGGTGCCTCAGATAACTATACAGGGACTCCATCACAACATAAGCAGCCGTCGTAGCCGTAACACCCGTATCATAATGAGGATACACCTCATTCAGATCCAAACCAACCACATGACCCAGCATCACCGCATCCACGGCGTCAAGAAGCCACATAGGGGAGACCCCCTCAGGGTGAGGATTACCCACAGCCGGCGCAAAAGAGGGGTCAAGAACATCCAAATCGATGCTCAGGTAAACGGACCCAGCCGCAGCCACAAGCCCAGAGATCCTGCTGATGGCTTCCTCGGGGAGGCGTAGGCACTCCTGAGCTGTAACATATGTAACCTCTTCACACTCATCTGCGTACTCCACCTCCTCGCCGCTCAATGCCCTGACACCGATAATCAATGCTTTACAGCCTAGCTCCTCGATGGCTCTACGCAGATAGGTTGCGTGGCAGAGGCGCTCATCAAACAACTCATCTCTGAGGTCCAGATGAGCATCAAAAACAACTACAAGCTCGGGCCTCAAGGCGCGCAATGCGCCCAGCGTAATGGTATGCTCGCCTCCAAGCATCACAGGGAAACCAGAGTTCTCCCTGATAGTCTCCTCAATGTTGGCTAAGCACGCCTCGACGGTGCCGCATTCCACGTCACCTATATCGCTGAGGCTGAGATCATCCCAGTCCAGCCCACACCGGGCCGAATAAGTATCCATGAAACCACTCTCCCGTCGAACAGCGTCTGGCCCAAAACGGGTACCGCTGCGATTCGAGGCAGTGGCATCCAGTGGCGCGGCGAACAACACAAAATCTGAGCCAATATCGCTTGGCTTATCGAGATAAGTTGATAGGGTCGGCTTGGTCGGCATGGCTTACTCTACGACAACCTTGTCCACACTGTGGATAACGGCTCCCTGCCTAGCCATGTGTCCTTTGAGCTCCTCGTAGTCGAGGCTTGTGCCTTCGACGATGATCCTGAGGCTCTCGGTCTTCTCATCCATCTCAACCAGTGAGATGTCTACGCGGGTTAATCCGGGTAGCTCACCCATGAACTGGGCGAATTCGGGTAATGGGGGTTGATGGGGTTTCAGTACATCTAAAACTAGATGTATTATCTTAGGTTTCTCCAACGTTTTCACATATCCTCCAGACGTATCTGGTAGATATTCAGGGAGATATGACTGCACACCTGCTTTTATAGTGTATGGGTAGAATACGCTACCCATCCCGGTGAAGCCCCCCAGATGTCCTCATCAGTAAAAGATGGCAGCTACTCAGCATGGTATGCTTTTTATTTGATTAAGGGAGGTTGTAGAAACAGGTTTACACTGATAATGCAGTTTCCAACATTTCAGGAGTTATTGAGGAAGACAGAGGAAATACTCAACGAAACCCTGCACGGAAAAATATCCATCATGGTCCACAGCCACAACAATGAGAGGCTTATCAACGAGATAACAATGATCGACAACGCCATGTTCAGGGAAGAACTCAGATACGATAAAAATGAGCTGAAGCAGATATTCAGAAACCCTGGCTTATTCTGCATAATAGTGTACCTTGATGGAGAACCCATCGCCTTTGATTATGGATACGAGGAATCTGAGAAAATCTACTTCTCAGACAGTTCTGCTACCCTCATCGAGAGAAAGGGCATCGGCAAGATGCTGGGCGTGCTTGAGCTAGTATACCTGTATGAGAAGGGCTATGATTCGCTCAAGTTTACCACCGAGGAGATGGATGAGATGGGCAGACCCCTTCGACAGATATGGGAGAAACAGGGCTACAAGACGGTCTCCGTTTCCTCGGATGGGGGCGTGGATATGATGCTTGAGATCACACCTGAAGTGGTGGCTGAGAGGGTCCAAAAAACATACCATAATGCTTGAGGTGTAACCTCAGAATCTGTCACCGGGTAACAGACGAGTATTTTTCCCATATCTTAAATGGTTTCAATGGATAAAAATGAGCAAAACACAGACACTCAAAACACTCATTCTAATAATCCTAACAATACAAGCACTCACAGCCACAACAATAGCAGAGGCAACCTTCGTCGAGATGGAGAAAATACACCAACCCGAAAAAATGAGCTACAACTACGGAGAGATACTCGAATTCAACATAACAATAACTGTCAGAACAGTAAAAGACGGCTCAATTCTCAGCATCAAAAACCTCAAAATAAGAGACACACTCCCCCAGGGACTCTCATTCATTCCCGGAAACAGAACCAGCACCCCACCAGCCATTAGCTTCACAAACTACCTGAACGGGACACTTCTCTGGAATTTTGGACCCGGACCATTCACAGGAGACCCGCAGGCACATATCAGATTCAACGTCACAGTAAACCAAGATGCCCCCGAGGGCGTCTTCATAACCAACAGGGCAACGGCTTTTTACGAGGAAACCGTCTCGGGGGCTCCTTCTGCCCCAGCGGTGACTGATGTTATTCAAATTATTTACCCCATCATAGACATTGACAAAGTATGCACAGGACCCATACATGAAGGGGGCAACATAAATTACACCATCACCTTGACGAACACAGGGCATCAAGACGCTGAAAACCTAACTGTAACGGATTTTCTCCCAAACGATGTAGTTTACACTCCTGGAACCGCATTCGCCTCATCGGGGATTTTAGATGAGACCACTCTGCCTGGGAGACTGCTCTGGCGGGGCATAATCGGCAACGTAACGGGGGTCCACACGGTCAACATCACGGTACCTGTTACTGATAAGCCGTCGATAATCTCCAACTTGATCACGAATAACGCCAGCTATACTGAGTTCACGGGTTGTGAGAGACTGCTAAAATCTTGGGACACCTGTGACACCGTTGTGATCCATCCAGTGATCACTCTAACAAAGGATTGCAGTAAGAGCTCCAGCATTGAGCCGGCAGACATCACCTATACTTACACGGTGACCAACACTGGGGATACCCCGCTGAGCGATGTTTATGTCTACGATGAGACAGTCCCCGAGAAGATACTGGGACCCATCGCGCTGAATCCATTGGAATCAGATACATCGACGAGGACGATCACCAACGTTGGGAACGGCACCTATTCTAACACTGCGAACGCCACCGGGGTCGATTTCTTAGGCTTAACGGTGGAGGACCATGATACCGCGGAATGTACCATACATGGGGAGCCACCCCCAGACGTGGGGGGAGAGATCTATGCGGCTGTATCAGACCAGCAGCGCCAACTATTCATCTTCGCCCTCGCGGTGCTAGTGGTCGGGGTAGTTTACAGGTTGAAAGGTTAACCCACGCACCCCACTTTTTACAATTTTAAACGAAAACAGAGACCGTATTCACTAGACTGATGTTTTTGTCTATCGTCTATACTCGTCTACGATCTGCTGATACCGGAAACAGGTGGTCAGGTGATCATTGACCATCCCAACGCTCTGCATATACGCGTACATGATGGTTGGACCAACGAAGCTGAAACCACGCTTTTTCAGGTCACCGCTGATACGCTGGCTGAGCTCTGTCTCGGCGGGGACCTCCTTCCATGAAGCAAAAGCATTCATCTTAGGCTTGTAGTCCACGTATTCCCAGAGATACTTGTCGAAGCTACCAAACTCACGCTGAATCCCGAGGAACCCCTTGGCGTTCTTAACAGCGGAGGCAATCTTCAGCTTATTTCGGACAACCCCGCTGTTCAACCTGATGTCCTCAAGCTTCTTGGGGCTAAACCCAGCTACAGACTCGGGATCAAACCCAGCGTAAGACTCCCGATACGCTTCCCTTCTGTGGAGCACGGTTCGCCAACTGAGACCAGCCTGAGCGCCCTCAAGGACTATCAAACCAAATAACTCATTATCAGTGTGTAGCGGCACACCCCACTCCTCGTCATGGTACTCAGCCATCACTGGGTCCTTGTTGCCGAAACACCTTGTGCTCTTATCCATGGCTTCAACCACGACTCAGCGTTGATAAGTTCATCGAGGCTAAACAGAGTCCCACGCATTGGGGCTGGGAGATTGTATATCATTGAGGTCCAGTCTGCCCTTCACTGCGAGATATTCTCCGACCGGATGCTGCTTGGTCTCAACAAGGTGGATTCTGAGCCCATGGATATCCAGCAGATGTTCAAAGAGCCCATCGGACTCACGCACAGCAACTATTTTACCAGTAAACCGGTTGCCAGATATCCCGGAAGCCTGACCGTTTGCGGGTTCAACACTCGTTGCCATCACGCTGATCTTAAGCTCATGTAGCTCACCGGAGGCATGCTCGGGGGCGATCATCATCTGATCAAAGATCGATGCCTTGCAGCCATCATACTCGATGTGAAGCCATTGATCATAAACAGTGCCATCCAGTTCTGCGCCTGGCTCAACCCGTACAACCTTAACGATGTTGAACACCATGGTTTTCATGAGCACACATGCCTATATTTGAGGGTATGGGCGCCATATTTTCAATAGTTTTATATGATCTGAACGGTTATGCCGGGTGAGTGTTATAAGTTCGATGCAGAGCCCCTTTATTGACAAACAGGCTCCGAGGATGCTCAGGGGACAAGCCTAGTGGACGAGTCCGATGATGATGGTCAACGTGAAAACGGGATCATACATGGATTAAAAGAAAAGTTATCAGAAATCGCCCAATACCTAACATTAACAGGCGCCCAGAAGATCATAAGAAGATACTTCGCCATGAACGCCTTCGACGGCGCCATGACCAGCCTAGGCGTCGTAATGGGGTCGTGGCTTGGACACATCACCGACCCAAGGAGCGTGGTCGGGGTTATCCTAACAAGCGGAGTGGCGATGATGGTATCTGGCTTCAGCGGCACCTACATGACAGAGAGCGCTGAGCGAAACCATAGCCTCAACGAGCTTGAGGACGCCCTGCTCATCAACCTAGATGACACCATCTATGGACAGGCTAGTAGATTCGTATCCATATTCGCAGCCTTGGTCGATGGCTCTGCTCCCTTCTTCGCATCGGTGCCAGCGGTTATACCCTTCCTGCTGGTGCCCAGCATACTGGGGCTGCAGACGGCTTTCATCATCTCAATAACCGCGAGCATGCTGACCCTCTTCATGCTGGGAGTATACTTGGGCACGATAAGCGGGGATAACATATTCATAAGTGGCGCTAAGATGGTGGTCTCGGGCATAGCAGTGGCTATTATCGCGTTACTACTAAACGTCCACTAGGCGCTGTAGTAGTAGCGTCCACTGCTTTTCTGTTCACGGTCCAGCTTGGAGTCGCGCTTGTTGACCCTTGGACGCTTTGTGTCACCGTCACGCCTGAAGGTTACATCCATCTGCTCTAGGAAGGTATTCATCCCATCCTCAAGGCTCTGAGGGTTACCAGCGTGCCCATACTTACCGGACTCACCGTCAAATACCATGATCTTATCCGCGATAAAGTCCTGAGTCACGATGTCATGCTCTACGACAAAAGCTGTTACTCCACGCATCTTGGTGATACGCCTGATGGCTTTTGCCACTGCTAGTCGCTCCTCAACATCCAGATAAGCACTGGGCTCGTCAAGCAGATAGATATCAGCGTCCCTGCTGAGGCACTCCGCGATGGCGACACGCTGCAACTCACCGCCACTTAGGATGCTGACATCCTTTTCCAGCATCCGCTTCACGTGCAGCGGCTCTATGACCTCTGCCTTGTACCAGTTCTCGATATATTTGGCTCCAGCAGCCTTCCGCAGAATCTGCTCTGTGGTGCCCTCTATACTCGCTGTGATGTACTGGGGCTTGTAGCTTACCTTGATAGCGGGGTTGCTCACCTGCCCCTCTGTGGATTCCTCGACCCCAGCCAGCATACGGACAAAAGTGGTTTTACCTATGCCGTTCATGCCCAAGATGCCTACGACCTCGCCCACTCCGATGCCACCTGCTTCTACCTCTAGCTTGAAGCCACCGAAGTCTTTCACCAGTTTGCTCCATTCCAGTATGTTGTAGTAGGTTGCCTGCTTATCCTGCGGCGGCTTCTCGTGGAATATTATGGGGCTCTGCCTGAACCTGACGTTCTCGTCTGGGATATAGCCATTGATGTAGATGTTGATGCCCTCTCTGACGCTGTGAATATTGGATACGATGCCGTAGACATCGGGCTCACCGTAGAGGAGGAATATCTCATCACTCATATAGTCGAGGACAGCCAAGTCGTGCTCAGCCGCGATAACCATGCGGTCATCATCAGCCAATTCCCTGATGATGCGGGCGGCTCGTGTACGTTGATAGACATCAAGGAAGCTGCTGGGCTCGTCAAATAGATACACTCGGGCGTCCCTGATTATCGCAGCAGCGATAGCTACTCGCTGTAGCTCCCCGCCGCTGAGCACCTCAAGGTCCCTGTCTAGGAGATAGTCGAGCTCAAGGTCATCGACGATGGTATCCAGTACGCCTCTTTCATCAAGCTTCCTGAGCAGGTCACCT
Organism: uncultured Candidatus Bathyarchaeia archaeon; assembly: GCA_964447425.1. GTDB lineage: Archaea > Thermoproteota > Bathyarchaeia > TCS64 > TCS64 > RBG-16-57-9. Next base: position 2,899 of record CAYUTB010000019.1, on the reverse strand, counting down.
GTCTTTCCCTTGATCACCTTTGGTATCTTGTCCACATACTGGGGCTTGTGGACAGCCTTGAAGCTGCCACCGTAGACCCCTGTGAAGTACTCGAAGAGAGGTGTGCCCACATAGTGTTCAATGACCTGTTCCTTTGAGGGAGGATCATCGAATTTACCGAAGTTTGGTATGAGCTCGCCTGAGAGTATCCTGAGTAGTGTGGATTTTCCGATGCCGTTTCTGCCTAGGAGTCCCACTACGTTGCCTTTGCGGGGTTTTGGTATCCTGTAGAGGGTGAAGCTATTGACCCCGAACCTGTGCAGGTGCTCAGACTCCAACTCATCGGGCAGATTCACGATACGCAACGCATCAAACGGGCACTTCTTGACACAGATGCCGCAGCCGCTGCAGATAAACTCCGAAACATATGCTTTGCCGTCCTCATCCTCTCTGATGGCTTCTCGTCTGGTCCTGACCATGGGGCAGAACCTGATGCACTCATGTGTGCATTTATCGGGTTTACATCGATCCTTGTCTACTACGGCTACTCGCATCAAATGGCACCTTTCGCTTGATATCCAACAGGGGATTATTTAAGCAAATATCATCTAGCGCTCATAGAACTAAAACCCATCCCAAAACAGCCACCTCAAACCACAAGATGAGGCTGGCAGCGAACACCTCAAGGATGGACAGGACGCTTCCCACCCTGACATATTGCCTGAGGGAGATGTGGAGCCCCTTTGCTTTCATCACGTTGATCCACATGAGTATAGCGAGGCTGCCGATGGGAAAGAAGTGGGGTCCGAGGTTGTTCCCGATGATGTTGCTGAATATCAGCATGGTACTCTGGGATGGGTCTAATGCTTGAAGGGTCATGGTCTCCCTGACGCTCAACATACCTAGGAGGGTCATGGGCCAGTTGTTCATTGCGCTTGCGCTGACCGTGACGATGAGGCTTGGCACCAGCGTCTTCAGTAAGCCATCCAGACCGAGGCACCATGTGAAGAGCCTGACGTAGAGGTCTACTGCTCCTGCGTGTCTGAGCCCCTGTACTACGAGGAAGATGCCCAGCATGAAGGCGATGATGTCCCAGTTGATCCTCTTGGCGATGAATCTGATGCCCCTGCGCTCCTCCTTCATCGCGAAGGTACGTCGATCAGTATAGGTGTACGCCATCAGTAGGAAGATGGCTCCGCTGCATATCACAAAGGACACTGGTATGCCTCTCAGGCTCGCCAAGACGTAGAGGATGTCTACTCCTGCCAGTGTTGCGAAGCAGAGCCTTACCTGAGTTGGGGTTATCACGGCTCCGTCTATGATCAGTGTATCGATGAGTGCTGGGCTGAAGTTTCTGGGTATCTTGCGTCTGAAGAATCGGTATACCACGATGATGCTGAGGGCGATGGTTACGATGGAAACGGGTACCATGAACACCATGTGCTCGATAAATGTGTAGCCGAAGTAGTTGGCGCTCACAATGTTCACAGGGTTACTGGTGATGAAAGGCATGGCAGCGGTATCAGCGATTAGCCCCGCCGCGAAGAGGTAAGCCATTCGCCCATCAGCGTCAATGTTCAACTGCTTCACGATCTCCAAGACGATCGGTGTGAGGATCAGCACCGCACTGTCATTAGCGAAAAGGATGCTCACAGCTGCGCTCAGAAGGCAGATGTAGAAGTAGAGGGGTACGCCCTCACCTTTGGCGTAACGGACCACCCGGAGGGCAGCCCACTTGAAGAAACCCATCACCTCAAGGGTGATAGATAAGGTTACTATTCCTAGGAAGGCTAGGGCTGCGTCCCAGATATCATTGAAAGCATTGAACGCATCCGACACAGATACGGTGCCCAGTATGAGGCTGAGTATTGCACCTATGCCTGCAGCTAAGCCAAGGTTGATGTCTCGGGGTTTCTTGATCATCAGGAAGAGAGTGAAGGCGAATATTATTACGGAGAGAATCGATGTATTGAACAGTCTGTCTTTTCACCCGCGCAGATATGCATCTATTGTTAAATGCGCTGCATAGGAGGAGGTTGATATACCTATCTCCCTAGGGGATTCTTCGGAGCCTATCCTTGTTGGGAGCGATGGCTCGGGTGAGCACATCCTCCACTATCCCGGGATGTTTATCGGGGTGATACATGGCTTCAACGAGCACATCATAATCGAGACTGTTGACGATGTCGGCTCCAGCGTCAAGGCTGTTCATGCTCAGCACAAGTGCGCGTTCCACGGGCATCCGCTCAGGGTTGATATCAATACCATAGTAGCCCCCATAGCTGTACATCTTGAACACCAGCAACGTGGCAAGCATCTGGTCATAACCCAGCACACCCACATTGAGGTCCTGATCATAGTTGCCCAGAGGCTGCCCATTCCAGTGGCTATGCATGAGCCTGCCCTCCCTGAGCACTGAGGCAAAGCTGTACGCGAGCTCCTCGTGCCCCATCAAGACATGCCCCACCTCAGGGTTCAACCCCACCATGGCGTGCCCCTTTTCCAGTACCTCACGGTTTTCCCGTGTTTTGAGGCGCCTCTCCACATCCCGTGCCATCAACAAGCCATTGGCGGTGTTTCTCCACACGTTGTTGCCTCTTGGCTCGTAGGGTTTTGGCTCCATGGCAACACGTACACCCGGCACAGCGTCCATGGCTTCGGCTAACCCTGTCTCAAACCTTTCCCACATACCATAGAAGTCGTGCCCGAAGGGGTTCTCGTAACCATCGATGCCCGGCCAGATGACCGCGAACTCCGTGCCCAGTTCTTTGTTGAGCTTCAAGGCTTCCTTTGTGCGGTTTACTGCGTGTTGCCTGATCTCCTTGTCTGGGTTGCTGAGGCTGCCGTTCATGTATCTGCGCTCGTAGAATAGGAAGGGGATGGCCGTGAGCAGCTTGATGCCTGTCTCCTTCTCCAATGC
>CAYUTB010000018.1:0-26187 GCA_964447425.1 uncultured Candidatus Bathyarchaeia archaeon | reverse complement strand
TCACCGGATATCAGGTAAAGTTTGTGCACCTCGTTTAGCAGGTCTATAAACTCCCTGTACATGTTTCGTTTGACCTTTGGTTTGCTCAGCCGCTCCGAGATGATCTCACGCTGGGTCTTTATCCCCGAGACTGTGGCGTACACCGGCTTCACTGCTTCAAGGGCATGCCTGTACTCGCTCTCGTTGAGAGGTACAATTATCCGTGTAAGGTAGAGCTCAGGTGTCCTCGGTGTTATGTAGACCGATTGATTGTTCTGGATCTGTCTGCCTCCCTTTCGCAGTCCCTCGCTCTCCTCGATGATTCGCTGGATAAGCTGTTCATCCATTCTCGCCGAGACGTATTTTCTGAGGATCATGGGTTTCTCATCCCTGCCTTTGCTATAGAGTATGGTCTCGTAGCTTGGGTCGAGGGCTTGAAGCTGTTTGAGCAGCTTCGCCATTTCATGTCGATGGGTTTCTCTGAAGATGTTCTTTAGCAGCTCAAGCTGCTCCTGCTCGCTGTACAGTAATCCAAGCTCAACGCTGTTATCGCTGAGCCTGATACTGATCCTTGGGAAGGGCTTCGCCTTGTTTTTTGGCAGATGCTCCTGACCCGATGGGGCTATAAACTGGTCCTCTTGTGTGACGTTCTCCATAACCTCATTATCTGTTAGCTCTGGAACCTTTTTTCCTAAAACTTGCTCAGTTACTCTGTACCAGCCGATGTATTTTCCGCGCCAAGACATGGTCTCTGCCCCAGCCTACAAGATACTTGGATAAAAAGGTTTGAAAAAACCGGGGATTAGACTGGCTCAGCGTATGGGGTCACTGATCTGCCTCTCGCTGGTTCGCTTGGCTCCATCTGTCTATCCTGTTTCTGGTTGTTGAGCCTGTTTCTGATGAGGTTTCCGCGCAGTGGGACTGCTCTCCCATGCATACTGAAGCTGTACTCAGCATCCTCTTGGCTCATGTATCCCTTCATGGCGACCCTGACGCCTACTCCCGCGGGGGCGACTCTGCCAATTGACTTGAAGGATAAGCCCTCTCCTGTTAGCTTCATGTAGAAGACTCCATCCGTGTCGAGTATGGCGTAGCCCTCGACCTCCACCTTCTCACCCATGTGGTTTACCCTGCCCCAGATCACCTTGTAGAGAATGCCGAACTCGGTTACCTTGACTTTCTCGGCTAGGAGCTGCACTCCTAGGGGCTCGGCTGGGTTCTCTTCCTCTGTCACTGGGTTCTGTGGTGTGCTCATCCCCCTTGCGTTGAGATACCAGATTACGCTACCCTCAATGTCCTCTATAGCGTCTGCTGCCTCAACATCGGCAAACATGCCATCAATCGCTGCCTCATCCAAGTCACTGATATCTATGGGTTTGTTCATCGCCTGAAGCCTCTGCTGTACCTGTTCACGGACTGTCTGCCCTTGAGCACTCATCGTGGTGAACATGTTCTTGTTCTGGGTTCCCTTCTGGGAGCCCTTGACCCCCCGGCTCATCGCTGTGTCTGGAGCCGCAAAAATAGGCGTTATTCCAACTGATAGCACTGCTAACACGAGCAGCGCCGCAACCATCATTTTCTTCGTTGTTTTCATCTTAACCGAATCTAACATAGGCTTGGATGATACTTGAGGAACCCCGCGGGTTCCCTGTTCCGATCCCGGAACCCCTGTTCCAGTTCAGTAAATCCTATAACCCTTCGATTGTATGCTTATTTATGAGCCCTGAACTGGAAGATGTCAGTAGATGGTTGATGCAGGTCCTCTACGACAACTATGATAGATGTGTATCCAGTCGAGACCTATCGGTCCACCTTGAGATAGACGAAACCCAAGTGCTCGAAGGCTTAAACCATCTCATAGAATCCGAGTTAGTGGAGTCACAGAACTCAGGGTACAGGTTATCCGGGAAAGGGTACAGTGCGGCTTATCAGCGGGTTACTAGTTTCTGCCCCCACCTCTAATCTGAACCACATAGACCCCGATGAATACCAGCGCCATGTAGAGATACTTTACAGGTGGAAGGGTTTCCCCGAGGAATATGATGGATAATATGGTTATCTGTATCAGCATGGTGTTCTGTAGTATGCTGAGCTCAAACGCCTCCAGTGTCTCCAATGCGTGATTCCAGAGGAAGAAGGCAACCGCGGTATTCACGACCCCAAGCCAGATTATAATCAACCAACCTGTGACTGGGATCGGCTTCAGCCCCTCAAGCAATAGAGCAGACGCCGAGAGCAGTGCCGTCCCGAATCCCATGGCGAAAGCCGTGTTCCCCAGTGGACTGACACGATTCTCCCTGAACAGCATCTTCCCAGCCACCATGTACCCAGCCCAGCCTAGCCCAGAGACCAATGTGATCAAGACCCCTGTGAGTGTGTAGCCTCCGAGTTTATCCCCGAAGAATAGCACAGCACCAATTAACACCAGCACCATGCCAGTGATCTGCGCCCGATTCGGAAGCACACCCGTGAATAAGGCATTCAGTACCATCACCATAAGGGGTGTAAAGTTCAGTATCAGCGTCACAGTTACCGCGGGGAGAACACTAAGCCCCACACATTGAAGCCCTTGAGCAACCGTGTAGCCTAGGAACCCCAGCACAGCGAGCTTCCGCCAAGAATCCCCCGTGATCTTCATATGCTCTTTTCTCTTCAAAGCGATGGGGATCAAGACAAGAGAAGCGATCAGGTACCTTAACCCGACAAGGGTCAAGGGATCGATATCCATCAAACCAAATTTGGTCAAGATATACGAGGATGACCAGAGAAACGTAACAAACAGCGCCTCAACTATGGCTCGAACCCGTGGCGAGACCCCTATTGCCATAACCTGTGTTTCATCTCCGGTTATAAAACCGGCTCGGTGTAGCCTCTTTGGTTAAAGTTTTAACCAATAAAACCCAATCTCTGTGCATGAACATCGAAGAAAGAATAAAAGAACTAGGAATCAAGCTACCCGAGGCGCCGGGATACAAGGGAAACTACATCGGAGCCAAATGGGCTGGCAACATAGCATTCAGCTGCGGACAGGGCCCCTTCAAATCAACTAAAAACGGAATGGTTGGCAAAGACCTGACCATAGCGGAGGGGTATCAGGGAGCCCGAGAGGTCGGTTTAAACTGTCTCGCCCAGCTCAAGAGCCAGCTTGGCAGCCTCAACAGGATCAAGCAGGTGTTGCAGGTGGTGGGGTTCGTTAACAGCGCCGAGGGGTTCATGGATCAACCCAAGGTGCTTAACGGGATGACTGATCTCCTCATCGAGATATTTGGTGATTATGAGGGGCGTCCCGCGAGGGCTGCTTTGCCTGTGCATCACCCGGGCTGGATATGCGTCGAGGCGTGGATGGTAGTCGAGCTACACCCAGAGGACTAGATTTTCTCTAATTTATGGCTGGGTATCCACCCATATTTCCATTCATTATCAAGGCACTCTGTCCAGCAGAGGGATTCCCCGAGGTACTGCACAATCTCACCGAGATCTACAGTGTGTTCTATGCTGTTATATGGCTGTTTGAACACCGCCTCCTCACCATTGAAATCTAGATACGTCTCGGGTATCCATGCCTCCCTATCCTTCTTGTCTCTGCACCAGTACCAGCCAGGCATCTCAGGATCCTCTCTGCCCACCCTCACCCGGTCTCCCTTCTCAGCCATCAGAGCCTCGCTGAAGCTCGCCTTGTGCATCTTGGTCACTCTGTAAAGTGGTCGTTGCATGCCCAAACTTTCCCCTGTTTATTTTTATCATTTACTGCTAGAATTGGATGAGAGCTGGAGGATAATGGTTTTCACTAACTCTGCCCAGTTATTGGTATGGGAAGACTTGATGGCAAAGTAGCGTTGATCACAGGTGGCTCCTCAGGCATCGGTGAGGCTTCTGCTAGATTATTTGCATCCGAGGACGCTTCAGTGATTATAGCTGATGTACAGGACCAGCGTGGAAAATCCCTCGCATCGGAGATAAGCGTGGATTATATTCACATGGATGTCAGCAGCGAGGCTGATGTCAAGGCGGGCGTAGGGTATGCGTTTAACCGCTATGGTCGGCTGGATTGCATGTTCAATAACGCTGGTATCGCTGGCGCTGTGGGTGATCTCGACTCGGTTACCGTTGAGATGTTTGATAGGACCATCGCTGTAAACCTCAGGGGCGTCTATCTGGGCACAAGGTACGCGGCGCGGGTGATGCGCAAACAGGGCTCAGGCAGCATAATAAACACCGCGAGCACAGCCGCGATACGCACAGGATACGGCAACCACATCTACAGCGCCTCAAAGGCTGGAGTCCTGCAGTTCACAAAATCCGTCGCCATGGAGCTGGGGGAGAGCAACATAAGGGTCAACTGCGTACTACCGGGCTTCATCCCAACCCCGATGATCGCCTTGGCTCGTGGAGTACCTGTTGAGGAAGCCGACTCCAAGCTACCGGTCATCATGGAAGCCTTCAAGGAAGCACAGCCCATCAAACGATCAGGCTCAGTCGAAGACATAGCAAAAGCGGCTCTCTGGCTCGCCTCAGATGATAGTAGCTTTGTCAATGGGCACGCATTGGTGGTGGATGGGGGCGTAACAGGTGGCAGGATGTGGGGCGACTATATGCGGGCAGTGGAAGGATTAGAGAAGAGCCTAGGGCTCTAGGCGAGTCTCTATGTCATTGAGCTCCATCTCGGCGTTCTGGACTAGTTCTTTGAGTATTTTCTTTCTCCACTGTATCCTTGCGTCGATGAAGTTCTCTGGTTTCTTGTAATCCTTATACTGGGGTATCTTCTTGTCATCGAATTCCCGCTGGAATAGGCTGCCATAGTCTGGTTGGGGGCTATCATTTTTCACTGCCTCAAGTATACCTGATCTGCATTCATCGCATCTTTCGATATGTTCCAAGATATCCAGCTCAGTGTTGTTCTCAATGATGAACCTAAGGTACTGTCCCTGTACTTTCAGTAAATTGACTTTATCGCAGTCATCCATAGATATGCGAACTAGTCCCTTGTTTATTTCCTTATACCAAGATGATGTACGCTAGCGCGAGTAATCTGATGTTTAAGATTATTAGAGTAGGTGTGTTGAAGGCGTATCTGTTCTCAAGTTTCTGATACACCTCATAGTCTCTGTACCCGTGTATGAGGGCGGATGTTATGATAATCATGCTCTGAACCGGTATAAAACCGACTCCAGATGCCAGCAGGATCAACCCAGCGACGACATCGATAACAACATATGCATGATTAATGGGGGTCACCCACTCCGAGCCCCTGTGTTTCATAATCAAGTATAGAGCCGCGCTCTCCCCTGCGATCAGCAGAGCCGCCGCCGTCTGAATATAATCCATGAGACTCTATTGTTGGCTGTATCTATATTTCTTGCTTCAAAACTCATAGGATACGCTAGATTAACCTTCAACTATCCTTGTACAAAAATCTTCAAAGAAAGATGATTAATAATCTAAGAAAGGTTCCCATCGATACCCATCGTCTCAAGCATCTTGAGCACAGAGTAGCTTGCCCGCGTCAAACCCATACTCCGTTTGAAGGAGTCGCTGCCAACACAGTACATGTTCTCGATAGGAGTCTCGATATCCCCGAACCCAGCGTTTATACTCCAAGTCGCCTTCTCTGGCACAAGCTCCTGATAATGAATCATATCCATATGCTTCTCAAGCGCTGGAATATTGCTGAATATCGTGTGCCTCGCTATCTTTCTGGTCTCCTCCGAGCTCAGCCCCGGCGGCACAATGAAGGCGAAACCCACAAGGTGTTTGCCCTTTGGAGCCAATGATGGGTCATAGTTTGATGTGGGAATCAGCCAAGTATGAAACGTATCTGGGCTAGTAGAAACCCACATCTCGCTGCCCTCATCCATAAACACAGGCTCATTTAACCCAAGCCAGACCGTGAGGCTCGTCACCTTCTCGATCTTATTCAAGTTATCCACATAATCCTTGGGCAACTCATGATCAAATAGCTTCGGTAACTCAGTAGCGAAACCAGAGTAAACCACCACATCTGCCTCATACACGGCTTTATCAGTGGTTACCCCAGTCACAGTCTCAACAGTCTCACGCCTCTTACGAACACTCTTTGTATTGACCTTGAGAAGCTCCTCCCCCAGATGAAAATCCACGCTCTTGGGGATCGAATATTTTAGGGCGTCAACGATCTTCTGAACTCCCCCCCTTGGGTAATACTGGTCCGTGGGCCTGCCCCCAACAAGCATATTATACACCCTACCAACATATGGGAGGCTCAGCCCATTCTCATCTCTCGGCTTCTCGGTCTTGTACTTCTTACGATCGATGAACCTTGACACAGGGGCATTCGCAGGCCCAGTGCCCAGCATGAAATATGATAGATAATCGAGAAAAGCAACAGATGAAGGCGACAAACTCTTAGGCATAATATCCTGAATACTGACCTTCGTCATATCTGCCCCAGTGTTTATCATATAGGCGATATCAAAAATAACCTTCATCAGGAGAGATCTGTCTTCTATAGGCAGCAGGTCAAATGTCATCCAGTCCTTGACGCTCCATGGGAACTGCTTCAACTGACCGTTGATCCTCAGATAATATTTTCCAAAAGGCACAAAATATGGCACAAGGTCAAAGTACTTCTCCATGAGCACCTTCAAGGGACCTGAATCCAGCCTCGTTATGATGTGAGGCCCCGTATCCACAGTATACCCCTGATACTGATAGGATCTGCAGACACCCCCGATATAGTTCTCCTTCTCCAGAACAAGAACGCTTTTTCCCTCCTTGGAGAGCGCCAGCGCGGACAACAAACCACTGATCCCTGCACCGACGACGACTACATCATACTTCCCTGTTACACTCAATGATGATTCCTTACGTATTTGCACTGACAATGAAATAAAAGGTATAGGTATTCTACTCGGGTTCACAGATCAGAGAATAACAATATTAACAAAAATGCAGTCAATAAAATAAAACGGGAAAAAAGAGAGGAATCTACCAGGCACCGCCCCGCTCAACCCATTCCTTGGTCTCGGGGTGGATCTTCTTGTAGTTCTTCTTGATGTACTCCCTCATCTCATCAGCAAGGGCAACAGTTCTGTCGTATCCCTGCTCCTTGATGAAGTCCTCGATCTCCTGCTCGGTCTTCCTCTTGGGGGCCCAGTCTTCCTCGTTAGCAACCCTGTAGAGAACTCTCGTGTGGTTAGCAGCGGCCAAGTGCAGGTACTTGATATCCACCTTATCTAGGGTATCATACCTTGTGTGACCATAGCCCCTGCCTGTCCTGACGGTCGTGGGGTCAGCGTTGCTCGCGCATGGGACGCTCTTCAGGAAGAATGGCCAATGGTCGCTGTATGGGCTGACACCCTGCTTTGTGGGTATCTCTGCAACCATCTCCTTCTCCCACTTCTTCACGAGTTTCTCGATGAATGGGAAGTCATGGATATTCAATCCCTTCTTTCCCTCACCACCCGCAGCGTCCAAGTTCAGCATGAATCTGCATTTATCCAACTCAGCAGCGTGCTTCTCAGCGTAAGCATAGCTACCGTAGAGACCGATCTCCTCAGCGCCAAAGGTCATGCAGCGTACTCTTCGCTTCAGCGTGTCCTTGACCTTGCAGAGGTTACGGGCTATCTCCATGACGGTTACAGCTCCCGACGCTGGATCAACCGCGCCCTGACTGATATCATGGCCGTCGAGGTGACTGCCAACTACAAGATATTCGTCATCAACTGGGTGATCCGGTACCACATCCGCGATAACGTTCCATGTCTTGATGTCAAGGTTCTTGTCAGTGGTCTTGATCTTCACAACCACCTTTCCCTCACGTTCAATCAGACGCTCAAGGAACGAACCATCCTCATACGAGATACCGATCGCCGGGATAACAGGGTTGATGCCCCCAGTAGGCGGACCATAAGCAGGATAATGGTTCATAAAAATCCACCCAGTCGCTCCAGCCATCACGCTCCGCATATACTTCTCGCTACGGTGGAAGAACCGCTTCATCTCAGCAGGCGTCGCAGAGGTCACCATGAGTATCTTGCCCTTGATCTTCTCCTCATCATAGTCTGGGATCGCCCCGGGTCCTATGAAGACAAGTTCTCCCTCAACCTCTTCCCCTATGCTGTGGGGCAAGCTGATGACATCGAAGCTTCTCTTGATTGGGCTAACAATCTCCAACGTGGCTTTTCCACGTTTCCAGCCAGCTATATTGAACTCCTCGGCGTGGACATTCTCACATCCATACTCCTTGAGTTTCTTGATGATATAATCCACAGCGGCTTTGTCTCCGGGGAGCCCCGGGAACCTGCTTCCATGGACATCACACAGTATCTTCAAGTTATCCATGGGCTCAGAGCTCGTGTAGATCTCCGCCATGATCTTCTTGTCTACTTCCAAGTGTGGGTTACTCAAAATATTTCTCCGCATCATACGCCAACTTTTACGGATATAAAACCTTCAATCACTGCATTGGGCCTGTAAATAGAGAAAATAGATTAATCGCCTCGACTCTTGAGCGCTGAAGGCTCAAAGAGAAGCACAACACTGGGCTCAGGGGACTCAGGCTTATGCCAAACTCCCTTTGGTATCACACATAACTGCCCCTCATTAAGCTCAACCGTGGCCTCATCCCTTACCTGAATCCTGATCGAGCCACTGTAGACAAAGAATAACTCGTCCTCTTCATCATGCTTGTGCCAATGATACTCCCCGTGGAACAAAGCAGCCCTCACCACCTGATCATTAACCCCTGCAACATTCACAGGACTCCAAGTAGCCTCCAAAGAACGCATCACATCAGCTAAGTCAACAACGGACACCATAAACAAACAATTCCCCAACCCCATATACCAGTTTCCTATACAGTCATCGAAAAGGGTTTTATGCCCACCCACCACGATCCATTGATAAAATTGGCAAAGGAAACATCCTTCTTCCTAGCGGGCGACGCATTCCAAGCCCGCTGCATAACTCAATACCAAGAACAAGATGACGTGAAAGCCATCTTCGACCGAGTACAATCCGCAGACATAGCCTTCATGAACCTTGAGATAGCCATACACAGCTTCGAAGGCTACCCCATAGGCGACGGAAAATATGATGCCTATGGACAAGCAGATCCACAAGTAGCGCAGGACATCAAAAAACAGGGCTTCAACATAGTGAGCAGAGCAAACAACCACGCCATGGACTATACAGAAGGCGGGATGATAGCTACCACTCAGTACATCGAAGAAGCAGGCATCTACCACGCAGGCGCAGGCATGAACCTCGCAGATGCAAGAGAACCAGCATACATGGAGACACCGAAAGGCATCGTCAGCCTCATCTCAGCCACCACATGGGAGCTCGGCTTAGCGGGACACCAACGCAAAGACGTCATGGGAAGACCCGGAGTCAACCCCCTCAGAATGATATCAAAATACAGTCTCGACCCAGAGGACTGGGAGAGCCTAAAAAAAGTAGCAGACAAACTCGGACTACTACCATCAGACTACGAGAAAGGTTACAACTTCCCATTCAGAGGACACAAATTCGTACCCAGCGACAAGACCAAGCGTGAATACACTCCACACCCTGCAGACCTCAAAGAAAACCTACAGGCAGTCAGGGACGCCAAACAGATAAGCGACTGGGTGCTATACAGCCTCCACGACCATTACGAGGAAGTCAACCCACCGACTGGCTACAGGGAGAAAGAGATTCCACTGAAGGCGGTAGCAGACTTCGCCCATCAGGTCATCGACGCAGGTGCAGACATCTACATCGGGCATGGACCCCACATCCTCAGAGGCATCGAGATATACAAGGGCAAACCCATCTTCTACAGCCTAGGCAACTACATATTCCAGAGCACCCTCGCACGTAGACAGCCAGCAGACCTCTACGAGCTATGGGGGCTGGACGCCGATACCACAACAGTGGGGCTCTATATGAAGAGAGAAGCTCCTCCGAGTAAGTTCTTCCAAGACATGGCGTACTGGGAGAGCGTAGTAGTGGAGCTTGACTATGAGGATAAGAAGCTCAAGGAGATCAGGTTGATACCGATCCATTTAGACATGGACCCTGAGAAGCCCCTTGACGAGCAACGCACCACAGCGGGTGTACCCCATAGAGCATACGGTGAAAAAGCGAAACGCATCATCGAGAACATGCAGCGCCTCTGTAAACTCTACGATACCAAGGTAGAGTACGTGGATGGAGTCGGAGTAATCCGCCTCTAAACCCTTTTTCTCATCAGTAATACTCCGATGAGCAGCGTAACCACGAAGGGATAAAATACCCATCGGGGTATCTCCTGCTCAACTGGTACCAGTTTTCCCCCTACGGGAACCTGTCTCTCACCATAAGTCACCCCAACAGTATACTCTCCATCATCAGGGTTCCGTCCACTGTACCACATCTTGTACGGCACCTCTGCACCGTAGCCGCTGAAAAGGTCTGGGTCATAGATTACCATCGGCGTGTAGGAGCGTTCACTCCGCCAGGGAGCACCAGGATATCCCCCATTATCTTGATGCATAATGGGTGAAACCTCCTTCAACCAGAGTAACCCATCAACTGACTCAGCGTACCCGATCCCATCGTTGCTGTCAGCTACTCCTCCGCTGTACCAGAACCCATAGCCACCAAAAGGCAAGGGCAACAATGTGCCCCGTGTAACGTATTCCCCATCCCATTCACCATTTGATGGCAGGAAAATAGGTGCGTCACCGTACCTTGTCCAGTGTTTACCATCGGCGCTGTACGCGAGTGCAACAGCCTCGATTCCCTCTGTGCCCCCGCCCTCGTAGGCTGTGTCAAAGAGCATTACGTAGTTGTAGTCATAGGGGTTGTCTCCCATGTTGAGCGCTGATGGGTCGTAGAGGAGGCATGCTGGACCGTAGAGGTGGTACCACCAAGTACCATAAACACCAGTCACAAGGGGATATGTGGCATCCTGTGTGATGGCTTGGTCGTTAACCCAGTTTACTCCATCGCTTGACTCTGCATAGTGGATAGAGTTCACGGTAGTCAACTCCCCTATACCGGTCCAGTACCACATCTTGTAGGGCACGCTTTCACCGAAGCCATTAGGGTCATAGATAACCCACGGGTGGGCTGCGGTTGATACAAGTCCCGCTATATCACCGATGATGGTCCAGTCCTCGCCATCAAAGCTAGTTGCGTGGGCGATACCTGATTCGGTCTGATACCAGACCTTGTAAGGAACAGCAACGCCGTTACTGCTGAATAAAGACGCATCAAACACGACGCACGGGTAATATGCGCGGGTATCCGGGTCAAGTACAGGGTTATCTGGGTGCTCGACCCATGTTATCCAGTCCTGTGCGTAGCAGACCGGTGTAGCTAGTAAAAATAACAGTAATAATTGGGGTATTGCTTTGTTCATGTTTCCTCAGTGAGTGTTACTCAGAACAGGAAAATAGTGGTTTATTAACCCGAGAAAAAGGAAACAAGTGCCACCTTGGTTAAATAAGGAGGTTAGATGATCTCCTCCCAGCTACCAGACAACCTGTCAAGATAAACAAGAGTCTCAGAACGGAGACTACCTCTCCTAGCCTCAAGGTATTCTTTGAGCTTTACGCCAAGTCTAACCGTCTCATGGATACCCGCCTTCTCCACAATCTTGTCGATCTCATCCTGACTACGCTGAGGATAATCCCACGCATCCATATTCAGAATCTTGAAGGCAGCAACAGCAGCGTTACCCGCACACTCACGCATAGCACGCAGATCAACCTTATCCACAGTATCAAACTTGGTGTGCCCAAAACCACGGCCAGCTCGCTTAGCAGCCTCATCCGGGTCACCCATCGTGGCGGTGGCAACGCCCTGAAGCAGGAAAGGCCAATGATCACTGTATGGGCCCACTTGGCTCCACAGGGGAAGATCAATGCCAATCTCAGAGATGATCTCCTTAAACAAAGGCTCCAACTGGGGCCAACCATGGAGACAGAAACCTTGCCTTCCAGCGCGACCAGCCGCGTCAAAGTTCATCATGAACCTTATCTTCTCCATGAACTCGGGGTGAGCCTTACAGTAAGCCCTGCTACCGAAGAGACCAATTTCCTCAGCGCCGAAACAGATGAACCGTATATTGTGTTTGAGGTGAGCACGTTCCTTTGCAAGGGTACGTCCAAGCTCCATAACCACGGCTGCACCAGTGGCATCATCCAAAGCACCTACGGCTATATCATGCCCCTCATAATGCGCACCATACACAAGCCACTCATCACTACCAGCAGTACCTCGGAGCTCAGCAACCACGTTCCAAGTATCCACATCCAAGTTCTTGCACTTTGTCTCAAGCCTCAGCTTGACCCTGCCCTTACGCTCCAGCATCCTCGCAAGATACATGCCATCCTCATAGCTAACCCCAACCGCTGGAACAATGGGGCTAATACCACCAGTAGGCGGACCATAAGCCGGGTAATGATTCATGAAGATCCACCCAGCGGCACCCGCCAAAACGCTTCTCTGATACTTCTCGCTCCTGTGAAGAAAACGAGTCATACCCCGGGGATTACCGCTGTTCACCATAACGATCTTCCCCGCTATCTCCTCCTTACGCTCCTCATAGACCTCGATGGCTCCAGCGCCTAGATAGATAAGCTCAGCCTCCACAACTCCCTCACTGCTCATCGGCAGAGCGATACAGTCAACCCTCTTACTCTTGGGCTCAGTCACAGCGAGACTGCTTGAACCACGGACCCACCCGGGTATCGTGAACTTCTCAAGATGAACCTCATCCAACCCATACTCCCTGAGCTTCGCCGCCATATACTCACAGCTCTTCTTATCCAATCCGCTGCCTGGCCAACGTGAATCATACTCATCGCACAACTCAACCACTAAATCCAGTGGCACAGTGCTACCGTAAATGTCTCCTAAAACCCGTTCAACTGGTTTCATGGAGAATAATATGCTTCAGAGAAAATAGAATTATGGGTTAACCCATGAAATAATTGATCGCAAAATAAACAACACTAGGAACAAGCACAATCAATATCGCCCTCCCCCTACTCGCGCCATAATTCTCCTCAACAGCTATCACCAGCAACGCGATAGTGGCTAAACCCCAAATATTCACCAGATTCGAGCCCAGCAAAGCCCTCAACGCTTTACCGCTGATCTCCCTGTAAGAAACATAATAACTCGCAAGACTATTCGCATCCATAATTGATGCATCAATCACCCTCAGCAACTGATTCAGCAGGCTAGGAACAGATGCAAAACCATGCATCGCAAAAAAACGCTTCATAGACCCGCCATCCCCGCTAAGCCTCCCCAATCCGTGGAGAAGAAGAGTCGAGGCTACCCACCCAATCAATATACTGACCCCTGAACCGATCCCAGCGAATATCCCCATGGTTCCCTCAAACTGGCTGGTATCAATTCCCTCCAACTGAGATGATAATATACTGAGCGGGAGCTTACCCATGTATACCATGCTGCTGTAGGCTGCCAGCAACGCCATCACAAACATAACGAATAGCCCTTTTGTTAGGTCGCTTTCTTCCATCTTTCTGAAAATCACTCGGGGTCTGTACAGTACCCCTATTACTTGTCCTAAAAATCCTGTTTTCTCATCACTCATGCCTTAACGCCTCCACGGGGTTCATGTTAGAAGCCCTGTAAGCTGGATACAAACCAGATAAAACACTGGTAACCACAGCGAACAAGATTACCTCCACCCCCAGTACCAATGAGCTAGACGTGGGTAAGTCTATGAGTCTTCCGATAAGCCCGGCGAGCAGAAATCCGAAGCCAGCCCCAACGGCGCCACCAATCAATCCAGTAAGCATCGCCTCAGAGAGGAACATAAAAAGAACATCAAGACTCTTGGCCCCAATCGCCTTCAATGTACCGATCTCCTTTGTCCGCTCCATGACGCTCACTGTCATGGTGTTCACGATACCGACACCAGCCACCACGAGACTAATTCCCGCTATACCCCCGAGAACCGACTGAATCGTTCCCAGAATACTGTTCACCTGCTCCTGCGCAGAGGCAGCCGTAACAACTGTCGCCCTGTCCCCCATCTTTGCCTCAACTCCCTCGGCAGCCAGAGCAACTACATCAATGCTATCTGCCTGCGCCAGAAGATAGCTAAACTCCCCACCCACCTCAAACAACTGCTGAGCCGTTTTCAACGGAACAGCTATAGAGTCATCAAGATTCGCGCCGAAGCTACTCCCAGTCTCCTTCAGAATACCGATAACCCTCAGGGTCAGCTCCTTCTCAACACCCTTAACACTAGCCTTGATCTTGATCCTGTCACCCAGCTCAACGATGGGCTCATCAAGGTCCAGCGGCTTAGCGATGTTTGACCCAACGATCACAACCGCCGAATCCGACTGAACAAAATTCCTACCTGAATCCAGCTCAGTGTTCGGGTTAAGCTCCTTATACTCCTTCTCAACTCCATAAACATCAGTCCGGAAATACCTACCCTTGATAGTGTACTCCGCGAATTTATTCGCGATAATAGGTGTAACCCCCTTAACATAATCAACACGACCCACGATATCCACATCCCTCCAGTTGAAAGTGACACCCGAAATCATAGGGCCCTGGCTGATCTCACCCGGAATAATAATCAGATTACTCGGCCCAAAGACATTCAACTGACCCGTAACACTGGTCTGCAGACCCTGAGTGACACTGATCAAACCTGTTATCGCTGCGCATCCAATAAGAATCCCAACCAAGTTCAGGGCGAACCTGAACTTACGCTCCTTTAAACCATTAGTAGCTATCAGAAAAATATCGAGGGGATTCAAAGATGCTCCCCTACGGTCCTAAACCAAATAGCCTTCTGATCCAGACCCAGAACCCGTTCTGCTGGGGCTGAGGATTATCATCGATGACTCCACCTATTGTTATGTCGAGTTTGATCTGCTCAATGTGTTCCCTGTTTAGGTGATCCCTGTAAGTCACGTTGAGTTTAAGCTCATGTTCTCCTTCGAGTGCATTATCATCCACCTTATAGTTTACAGTGAATGGGATCGGACTATCTGGGTCAACGGCTCCGATATACTCCTCGCTTCCACCCACCCGATTGATGACATCATCCTCGACCACCCCTATAGACACAAAATCCACGCTCTCGGTGCCGATTAACAAAAGATCTGCTTCCAGCTCCATTGTCACACCTTTTGAGGCTATCCCTGAAGGAGAGTCCAATAACTCGAAATCAATCAAACCATCAACAAGAATTGTCGCGGTTTCGGTTAAAACCTTAGGAACTCCTTTGTTGTTTGTGTACCCAATTGTAATTGTTACTGGATATTGACCAGCTGCAGCTCCTCCTGAAACAAGCATCCTATATCGTCCTATTGCTGTTTCTCCCGTGTTGAGGTCCCCTAAATTTACAATCGATGGACTTATGGGAGCCAGTGGGCTGCTAGGGCTGAAACTTAAACTACTTACAAGATCATATGCGTCAGCGCTCGAACATTTCACTTCAATCTCAAACGTGAAGATATCGCCTGGATGAATATTTTCCTCTACTATCTTCATATCCTCTATTGTTACAAGTGAATTCCTCACTGCTGCTGCGGATGTTAAACTAATAGGTAGCGAGAATGATTGATGAAATCGGTTTCCATCTGTGTCTTTATATGATAACGTTGCTGAGACAGAGTAGGTTCCTAATGGTGTTTCTTCGATTATAGAGACTGTTGGGTTAATTGTGAACGATTGGCCAATCTGAACGGAATCAATACTTGTCGAAACACTATCCTGTAAAAGTATATTACTTGATGCAGATGACAATACTATTTCCAAATTTTGTAACGCTTTTCCCCCAATGTTAGTGAATCTAAATTCGACATTATTGAGCATTCCTGTTTTTACATTTATCTGTTCAATAGTTGGACTATACACTATTTTGGGTGTAAATATTTCCGAGACCACTAAACCAACGGGTACATTAATGGTCTGCTGCTGACTCAAAGTGCTTCTATATTTTACTGTTAATGTTAAACTATATGCTCCTAGAGGTATGTTTTGATCAACATATATCGTTGGCTGATAACTTTTTATGCTGTTTGCGCCAATTTCTGTAAATACGTTATTTGACTTCGTAAGAACAGTCAATCCCTGAGATGATGATGTTAAAAATGATTCAACATCATATACTTTATCGTCTCCTATGTTCTGTAATTTAATAATGATTGTATTTTCTTGACCCGGTTTAATGTATATGTTTTCTGAACTAACTTGTATTATGGGTGTGTTCTCTGAATGAACAGGGGCTATTTGTGTCATCATTATTATGATGAGTGCTAGAATAATCGTGAATCTTTGTTTTGTTTTCATTTATATCAAGTCCTTGAAGTTTTTTTCTCCTTCGATTACGCCGTCTTTGAAGCTGATGAGACGGTCTGTTTGCTGACCCACTGCTGGGTCGTGGGTGATCAGGATGAAGGTTTTTCCTTCTTCCTCGTTTAGGTTTCTGAGCAGATGCATTATCTCTGATCCTGTCCTGCTGTCTAGGTTGCCTGTTACCTCGTCTGCTAAGAGGATGTTTGGCTCGTTGGCTAGGGCTCGTGCTATTGCGACTCTTTGTTGTTCTCCGCCGCTGAGCTGGCTTGGCTTGTGATTGGATCTGTCGCCTAGTCCGACGAGTTCCAGTAGCTCTTTTGCCCGTTTGTGGCGATCTCCTCTGCTTTTTCCGGCTATCGCCATGGGGAGCTCTACGTTGCCTTGGGCATCCATTCTTGGGATGAGGTTGAAGAACTGGAAGATGAAACCGATCTCCCTGTTTCTGAGGTCCGCTTTCTGGTTGTCGTTGAGTTTTGAGATGTTTGTGTCGTTGATGAAGACGTCGCCTGATGTGGGGCTGTCGAGGGCTCCTATCATGTTTAGGAGTGTGCTTTTCCCTGATCCGCTTGGCCCCATGATTGCTACGAATTCCCCATACTCAACTTTTAGGTCTACTCCTTTGAGTACCTCGAGGGGTCTGCCGCCTGACATGTATGTTTTTCTCAGGTTTACAGTCTCTACGATGTACTCTGTCAATTTGTTTCCTCCAGTAGCTTGTTTATCATTTTGAGCCGGTTTTGAGATATTTGTTTAATTTGTCTAAGAAATGGTTCTCTAATATCCATATCGATGGTCTCTGTGAACTCCCCGAGTAAAGTCTGGCTCATTATTTGTTCTTTCACTGTGAGTTTTTTGAGTAACTCGATGGCACCTTGTTTTCGTTCATTTGTCAGCCATTTGAAGACCACTGAGATGTATTTTACGCTGAAGTCTATGGATTCTTCAAGATGGAATAGCATTAATTCAAAGACCTGTTTTCCTTCATCTTTTATCAAGTAGTACTCTGTCTCGTCTCTTGTCTGGGTCTCTATGTATCCCTTTTTTTCGAGGCTCTTGAGGGCGGGGTAGACAGTGCCTGTCTTGGGTTCCCATATTCCATCAAATTCTTCTTTTAATGTTTTTAGCATCTCGTAGCCGTATTTGGGGCTTTCATCGAGCTGTATTAGTAGAAGTAGCTGTAGTGGGCTTACCGGCATTCGTATGGGGTTAGGGCTATTTATGCTCAGAGACATGAGTTGACCTCTACCTAGTAGATTGCAACTGAGAGCCGTTTGCTATTCTTAAACGTTTTTCAGAATTGAAGATGAAAAGGGTTAACAGATAAGAGCTTGCCCCAATATGTTAGATGAGCGTACTCATATTTACTGATAATCCCGCCACTGGTGAGACGGGGTTAGTTAGGAAAGAGTTGATTGATAGGGGGATCAGTGTGGATTATCTGGCTCCTTGGGATATCAGTCTGCCCGGGTTTGAGACGAATTACGAGTTGAGCTATGTTCCCAGCAACATGCTTCACCGTGGCAGTACTTTTGAGCTGACTCATCGTCTGCTGATCCTCCGACAGCTTGAGGAGAATGGCGTGGTGGTTAACCCTGTTGCCTCTATGTTGAATTATAGTAAGGAGCATCTTACGCTGCAGTTGAGTAAGCTTGGTGTTTCTCACCCTGAGACCATTATTACAGAGAACCTCGAGGCTGCAACAGTGTTCGCTTCGCGGCTTCTCTCTGAGGGTCGTGAGGTGGTGTTGAAGCCCATCTGTTTGAGCAGGGGCACCGGGGTAACAAAACTTAGTAGGATTAGGAGTAGGCAGGACCTCACTCAGTACTTGTTGTGGTATACTCGGAGCTTCGGGGAGGGTGTCTTCTATCTTCAGGAGTATGTGCCGAATAAGGGGTATGATGTTCGTTGCCTTGTCATTGATGGCGTGGTAGTGGGGCGTGAGGCGCGGTCGAATCCTGAGGATTTCCGGTATAATGTGGCTGTGGGTGGCTGCGCTGAGCCTTTTGATGATGATGTTTATGATGAGTTGGCTGTGAGGGTGGCTGAGGCGGTTGGGCTTAACATCACTGGGCTGGATATTCTTCCACGTGAGGATGGTGAGCCTATGGTTATTGAGGCGAATTGTTATCCGGGTTACAAAGCTTTGATGGATACTACCGGTATCCCGATCCATGAATTGATCGTGGATTATTTTGAGCGGGTACTTAAATCATAGATAATTATTTAACACGCCTTGCTTACGCATTGATCTGAACTATCATGACATTTTGCAGTAACTGTGGAGCAGATGTAGAGGAGAACCAAAAGTTCTGTCCAGAGTGCGGGACGAGGATCGAGAAGGCAGAACAGAAATCGGTTTCTTCACCTCCTCCACCGCCACCACCGCCAGGTGTAGAGACGGCTCCGAAGATGACGACGCCTCCACCGCCACCACCACAATACAACAATGTTCCACCGCCGCCTCCCGCAGGAAGTCAGAGCAATATTCCTCCGCCGAAATCGAGTATCTTGAAGGTAGATATTGACCAACAGGATATTGATGAGGTAGCTGAGAAAGCGAAAAAAGGACTTGGAGCTGCTTGGAAGCTAGCTAGAAAGGGTCTCAGCAAGGGTGCTGAGCTAGCCAGTCAAGGTATCAGCAAAGGCGCTGAATTAGCGGGTCAGGGGATCGAGGCAGCAAAGGATACTATTGATGAGAGACGTTCTCAGCAGACTAGCAGTCATCCTCCGCAGCCTTATCAGGCTCCGCAGCCGGCAGATCAAGCTTCAGCTCCAGAGGGTAGCAAGTTCTGTCCGAATTGTGGTCAGCCTGCTTCTCCTGGTAAGTTCTGTAACCACTGTGGTCACAGACTGGAGTAACCTCCTTTTTTCTATTTTGCTATTGGTTTTTTATGTATTTTCTCTGGTAGAAGTATATTCCCTGTAGTATGATGAACTGGTAGCCTGCTGTTATGATTGTGGCGAATTGTTCTATGTAGAACAGTACTAGGTTGAGGGCTACGAGTTTTATTACCAACGCTATTGACGCTGTCTCTGTGCCCCAGTTTTTCCGCCCTATCAATATGAGCGCCCCTCCCAGCGATAGGAGGAATCCTAGGAGTCCATCGAACATTATGAGTACGAAAGCCCACATTGGACCGTTTTTTGATAAGTGGGGTATCTCATCTGCTATTGCTTTTAGGTAGGCTTCGCGCAGTATGGGATTCTGGGCGATTTGTGAGAAGTCGAGTAACTGGAAGAACCTCGGTACACCTAGGAGGACTAGGCTGATGATGATCGCTGCTTTTACTCTGTTTTCTGAGAGATAGTTTTCCTCGAACCAGCTCCATCTTGTGATTATTTTGTCGAAGAGGTTGGGTTTTTCGATTACTGTTTCGAGGGCGTCGCTTTCTACGAAGTGTTGAAGCTCGGTTGCCAGTGATTGAAAGTGTGGGTTTTTAGTTTCTTTAATGATGTAGTTTAGTCGATTTTTCATTTCCTCATGTTCATCTGTTTCGAGAGAGTGATCAAGCACCTCTTGAAGGGCTTCTACGACAGCGTAGAGGCTGCTCCTGACATCAAGTTGTTCTTTTTTGTTTATTCTCTGGTAGAGCAGTACGGTGAGGAGGAAGAAAGCGTATATTATCGGCGCTGCTGCTGGAAAGAAATAGTCGTTTGTCTGAGTGATGAATTTTCCCACCTCGTCGATGAATAAGCCGACTCCGAGCCCTGATAGGATTGCGCTCCACGTGTATGCCCAGCGGTTTGCGTAGAGCAGTGGCAGTAGGCTGGCTGCGTAGAGGAAGACGCCGCCGTATAGTACGTGGGCGATGTGCAGTGTCTGGGTTCCTAACTGTGGGTATCCTGTTAGTTCTAGGATGAGTCTTGTTACGCTTACTGATGCTGCGAAGCTGAGTATTGTTAGTTGTAGGTAGCGTTCTGCGCCTCTTCTCTGTACTGGTTTCCAGATACGGCTTACTATCTGACTCATGTATTCTTATTTCGCTAGAGATATGATAAAACTTTGTGGGAAAATATATTGGATGATCGCGGCTTTATGCCGAATAAGAATTTAATTTTATGTTTTTTGTATTGATCAGTAATGAAAAGAAGCTGTTCTGGGGCGCCATTTTTATGGATAACCCTTCTTTTGAGTTTACTGCTGGTACCCCCCCTCCCCTGTTAGCCGCTATTCATGTTTCATGTAACAGGTATATTGAATTTCTCGCACTATAACAAGAATCCTTTATTGTATTTATGCGCTCGCTTACGGGCTTCTAAACTTCTGTGAAAAGGTATTACATATACTTGGTAGGACGCATTTTCTAATCCCATCCTTCGTTATGTTTTTATAAACAATTCGTGATCTTACCATCCATGAGGTCTAACCAACTTTTATCAAAACGAAGAGGAATCCAAAGCTACCCAGCGATAATCGCTATAATACTGCTTATCGTTGTGGGCGGAGGCATATACTATATACTCCAAAACCCGGCATCACCAACTCCCGGTGATATGATCGATAATGAACTCACGGATACTGGGACTTCTATTGAAGAGCATTCTCTCATACCCGATTTTGAGATCACCCTGACAGGAGCTGATGGAGAACCCATCGCCGTTGGTCCGTCGGATTTTGAGGCGATGACTGTGATCGAGATGAATGGAGGTCTCCTCACTAGCGCAGGGACTATCAGTGGACCATATAAGTACACTGGTGTGCCCCTTAGCGAGGTACTGGGTCTAGCAGGTGGTATATCAAGTGAAAACAGTCTTAGAGTCACTGCCTCTGATGGTTACGCCATGATATTCACATGGGAAGAACTCAACGGAGACTTTCTAACCTTCAACCCAGCGACGGGAGACGAAATAGAGGCAGAGGAACAATTAACTCCGGTTCTCGCCTATCTGGAGGACGATGAAATCTTACCAAATGGACATGGACCTATAAGGCTCGTTGTCTTGGGTGAGGAGGGCCTGATCAGTGAGGGACACTACTGGATAAAACAGGTAACTAAGATCGAGGTAATCTCAGCCATACAGGAGTACACTATCAGTTTAAACGGTGCAATCAGCGAGACTATGGACAGGGCGACCTTCGAGTCAGGGACAAAGTGCCCGGATACTACTCCTGATCATCAGGGTGTTTACGTGGATGATGATGATGGGATATGGACGGGTATGCCTTTATGGTTACTGGTGGGACGTATCGATGACACTGTAACCCATACAGCCTACGCCTACAATCGAGAGCTGGCAGATCAGGGAGCATACACTGTTCAGGTAATCGCAGGAGATGGATATACGGTTGAGTTGAACAGCAGTTTCGTGAAACTAAACCAGAACATAGTTCTGGCAAATGAGTTGAACGGAGCAGCGCTACCTGACACATATTGGCCACTACGATTGGTAGGTGATGACTTGACCAAAGGGCAGATGATACGCAACATTGTCGAGATTAAACTGGTCTACGGGGAGACAGAGACACCTACCGAGACGCCGACAGACGCAGATGTACCGGACTTTGAGCTGACCTTAACGGGGCACATGACCGAGGTTATGAATAAGGAGACATGGTTAACCGCCACTACTTGTGAGTCGATGCAGCATGTCTACTCTTGGACTGATGCCAGTGGCAACGAGTGGACCGGTATCCCCGTCTGGCTATTAGTAGGTAGAGTTGATGATGATAATCCACATGGTGTAGCTGCTTTCAACAGGGAGTTAGCTACTTCGGGTTATCAGGTCTCATTCATCGCATCAGATGGGTTCCATAAGGAGCTTGACAGCGCCTTGATCTCTGAGAACAACCAGATACTCGTCGCCTATCTGGTCAACGGTGAGGCACTCGCTGAGGACAAGGCTCCACTCCGCGTGGTGGGTGAAGGTCTGTCCACTGGCCAGATGGTGAGTATGCTGGATAGCATAGAGCTCATCTTCCCCTAGTGACACAGAATGAACAAAAACAAGATCGCCCTGCTCATAATCGGAATAATAGCTCTCGGAGCAGGTTTTATTTATTTATATCCGCCTAAGACAGTTGAGACACGTGTTCTCAAGGTGTATTGTGCGGGTAGCCTCCTATACCCCATGGAGCGCGTGGCTGAGGCATTCATGCTGGAACACCCAGAGATCGATGTACACATCGAAGGGCATGGTAGTATTCAGGTTATCAGGCATCCAACCGAGCTAGATGACCCAGCTGATCTGTTGATGGTTGCAGATTACTCTTTGATCCCCGTGATGATGTATGATAAACCCGTGCCAGGTATGGAGGGAAATTATACGGATTGGTATATCAGGTTCGCGGGCAATGAGATGGTAATAGCTTACACTGATCAGAGCCTATATTCTGGAATAGTCAATGAGACCAACTGGTACAATGTATTGGCTGATCCGGATGTAAAACTGGGGATAAGTAACCCAATAGTAGACGCCTTAGGGTACCGTGCATTGATTCTGCTTCAACTCTCAGAGATATACTATGGTGAGCCTCAGATATTCCAGAACGTTATTGGAGACTGGTTTGATCCCGAGTTCGAGACCGTTGACATAGGCACAAGGACCGTGATATTTGTGCCTGAACAGGAAAAACCTGTGGGGGATAAAATTAGTGTCCGTGCTAGTAGTGTGCAGATAATTCCTCTTCTCCAATCTGGGGCGCTGGACTATGCCTTCCTCTATAAGAGTAACGCGGAACAGCAAGGACTTCCCTACATTAAGCTGCCTGATGAAATCAACATGGGCAATCCTAGGTATGATTCCTATTACGCTCAGGCTCAGGTGAGGTTTCAGCACGCCAGATTCCAGAGCATCGGCTTAGATCGACTTGGTAAGACCATTTACTATGGGTTGACTATCGCTGAGACCGCCGAGAATCCATCGGATGCTGCTCTTCTTGCAGCATATATTATCGGTGGTGAAGGAAAGGCGATATTCAATGATCTTCATAATCCAGTCTATGTGCCAGCTCTCACAGACAACTTGGACTCCGTACCCGAAGAATTGAAGCAATACCTAGTAATGGATACATACAAGTGAGAGCTATGCTTCGGGGAAGAAATAGGTGGTTCCAAGTATTCTCCACCATATCCGGTGGTGTGCTCTTCCTGTTTCTCGTCGCACCCATCTTCATGAGCATAGTTGGCTCAGCAACTGGATTTCCCGAGGCTTTAAGTGACCCACGGATAACTAATTCTCTCTATCTGAGTTTTTACTGTGGCGCATTAGCGACCTTGTTCAGCCTTCTACTGGGGATTCCCCTCGCCTATCTGCTCAGCAGATACAGTTTCAAAGGCAGGGTCATCTTGGACTCCTTGATTGATCTTCCTATTTTGATACCGCATAATGCTGCAGGGATCGCTTTGCTCTTTCTCTTTGGACCAAGAGGTAGCTTTGGAGGATTTTTCAGCAATCTCGGAATTAGCTTCATGGACACAGTTGCTGGAATAGTGTTGGCTATGAGCTTTGTGAGTGCCCCCTATATGGTTAGGAGTGCTCAGGACGCTTTTGAGTCAATCAGTCATGATATGGAGGACGCGGCAAGTAACCTCGGTGCTTCTCCTTCAAGGGTATTTATGGATATCTCGCTGCCTCTGGCTGCTCGTGGTATTGTTTCTGGGTGTATGCTTACTTGGGCGAGGGCTGTGAGTGAGTTTGGCGCTATCATGGTTTTAGCGTATTACCCAAAGACTGCCCCTGTTTTGTTGTTTGATGTCTTGATGGGTGAGGGTTTAGGTAAGGCGATGCCTATAACTGGATTATTATTGATTACAGGGTTATTGATTTTATTTGGATTCAGATCAATCCGAGAAATGTTCAGAAACTGAGAGTGTGTGCTCAATAAAAGAGTCATGGGCTTAAGCAATGCGTTTTAGGTATGCGTAACATTTCGAGAAAGATAATCCTTGAAAAAATCTTAATAACTAATCCTATATTCTGATGACTTCTGCATGGTTGAATTTCCTAGCTTCATATAACAATAATTAGATTCTAGAAAATAAGGTTACTATGATATCATATGTGTATATGACACATTATATTTCAATAGTTTAATCAAGTACGAAGGGTGGGGTACGAACCTCCCCTCCTGTGGCGATATCACCACATCTTTCTTTGAGTTACTCTTTTTCCTTCCATATCATCTTAAAGTCGCAGCAGTCTTCTTCCTGCATCAAAGTCTTAGTTCTCTCAAACCTATAATCTGGATGTAAAACCTCAGCCATTGCAAAGTCGATAGCACAATGTCATAGATAGCCTGCTTCTGGTGCGCCCCATTTTCTCCACACGTCTGCGATAAATATTGAACTGTCTTGGATTCACGGATGTTGTCTCCCCCCTTGATGTAACCCTCCTACTAGTGGAGATAGAAGGTAGACATTCTTTGACTCTCTTATCTTTTCATCGAATATTTTATCCACAGTTGTGGTTAAACTGTAATCATGACGGGGATAAATCATCTTGAAGACTAGAATGAAAGGATCATTTTATTGACTGTATAAGAGCCTTATGTCAGCTTTAGAACCCACAATACACTAATATTTTAGGATGATTTAGTACCATTTGAAGAAAAGACAATGATACTGGGCATGAAAACACGAACAACGATGAAATACTACGTCGGAGGGAAGTAGGACACGGCGCAGTATGGGAAACCTACCGGGTTTTTCGGGAGAATCCTTGCGAGGGGCATGGCTTGGGGTCACCGGGACTTTTACAGTAACACCGCCAGAGTGCTCGATCTCAAACAGGATGACAGACTGCTTGAGATCGGGTTCGGCTCAGGGTATTTCATCAAGAACTACGCTTCGCACGTCGCCCGGGTCGCTGGGGTTGACCTGTCTGAGGACATGGTTAGTCTGGCGGGCAGAGTCAACAAGGGGCTCGTCCAGTCGAGTATAGCCGAGTTCAGAGTTGGGGACGTGTCGTCTCTTCCCTACGATGACTGCGAGTTTACTGTGGTCGTCGGTATCGAGACGTTTTTCTTCTGGCAGGAACCTGTGGATTCTCTCAGGCAGATATTTAGTGTGCTGGAGCCGGGAGGCAGGCTGGTGCTTGAGATGGCGTACAACAAGGAGGACGGGCTAGACCACTCCGAGGACATCAGGAAGATGAACCTGATCCTGTACAGCGCCGACGAGATGACGGATATGCTCCGAGAATCCGGGTTCAGTGACGTCGAGTTCACCTATTACAAGGGTTTCTGGCTTCCCTTCAAGGGACATGTCGTACCGAAAGGCATGATAGTCAAAGCGGTCAAGAAGAGTTGATGTCTTAATCACTTTTTTCAAATTTTCTTATTATTACCTAATAGTGCGCGCTAAGGTTAGGTTATAGAGAAGCAATTGATCAAAGTGGAGAGAAGAAGATTCTTTCAAGGGCATTGGAAGCTCTAATTGGGGCTTTGTACCTTGATCAAGGATTAGATGTTGCACGGCAAATGATTCTTGTTAATGTGTTAGAGAAGCGATTCATTGCCGTCACCAGTGGCTCGTCACTCTCCCTTTTTATGCGGTGGTATCCCCATCCCGCTTTGGGACTCATGGTGAGCGTAACAGGTTGAACCGTGGGTTCTTCCAGTCTGTAGCTGTGACTCAGTTCAAACCAGAATTGATATGTTTTTTCGCTTAGCTTGTTCAATGATCTCATTTACCTGCTTTTTCCTAAACTCCTTTGGTTTGAGTAATATGCAGATTAGCCCCGTTTCTCCATTCAATGTTTCTGGAAGTGTCATCGCCCTCATAACGGCGCAACTGAGAATGTAGTAGGGCATGTCAAATGCCTGTGGAATCTGCTTCTTTATTGTTTCAACGTATTTTCTCCGTGTAACCTCATGGCTCTTTAGAGAATTCCCTTCATCGTAATAGGTCCAGTCTCGTATCTCAAAATCTCTGATATGAATGTGGAAGCCCTGTTTACGCGCGC
>CAYUTB010000017.1:6689-26521 GCA_964447425.1 uncultured Candidatus Bathyarchaeia archaeon | reverse complement strand
AATTCCTCAGATTTTCCGAGAAGATCACAGATAACATACTTGTTATCCTGTCCCAGCAACGGCGCGGGGCTCTGGATCTCTGGCTGAGTCTTGCTCATCTTGAAGGGGAAGTTTATCGCCTTATACTTACCCGCCTTGGGGTGCTCTATCTCTACGAACATCTCACGTGCGGCTAGATGTGGGTCAGCGCAGGTATCCTTTGTCTGGTATATTGGGGCTACTGGTAAACGTGCCTCCACCAACAGGTCCACTACCTCTTTGCCGGTATGTTCCGTGACATATTTCTCCAGTTTCTCCTTGTTGAACTCATCATCATCGAAGAGCTTCCTCATGGTGTCAACTGCGTTGGGGCTGTAGGCGCCTATGCGCACCCATTCACCGTCCTTTGCCTTAAACAAGCCACCTATTCCTCCTCCGGGGCTCTTTTTCCTCATCTCCTCGGGGGTCATCTGGCCGAGCTGCCACAGTGTTATGGCTGTGTTGAATGAGGTCATGATGTCCAGCTGTGCGAGGTCCAGCATCTGTCCCTCCCCAGTTCTATCGCGGTGACGCAGCGCGGAGACGATTGCGAATGCAGCCATGGTGCCTGGGCCGATGTCTCCATATGCCTGAGCCATCTCGATGGGGGGTCCATCTGGGTCCACTCCGTCTCCTGTGAGGCGGGTGTGGCTGCTCATAGCCTCAGCGATCATGGCGTAGCTCTTGCGGTCCTTGTAGGGGCCTGTCTGTCCGAAGCCGCTTAGTGCGGCGTATATGATGTCTGGTTTGAGCTCTTTGAGTACATCGTAGCCGAGTCCCATGCGCTCCATGGCGCCTACGCTCATGTTCTGGACCACTACGTCGCTCTTCTTTATGAGCTCCTTGAGTATTTCCAAGCCCTCTTCGTTTTTTGTGTTGAGTGTTACGTCTTTCTTGTTGAGGTTGAGGTGGTGGAATGTGTAGGGTACTCCGCCATAGACTCCGCTCTGGCTGAGTCTGTCTATTCCTCCCCACGGGGGTTCTACTCTTATTACCTCTGCTCCCATATACGCTAGCATCATTGTACACCAGGGTCCGTACCAGACATGAGTCATGTCTACTACCCTGATATCGTCGAGGGGCATTCTTGACGACTTTTTTAATTCTCCCTTCATCCTATTCTACTCTCCAAATGAATCTTCTTACATCATTCTACCAACATAAAAAACTCTCCACTGATTAGAATATGTTAAATATTTTTTTTAAACTATTAGAAGTTAATGCCTCCTCCTGATAAGACCTCATCCCTTTCATTTGTTTGGAGGAGAGATTTTGTTTACGGTAAACCGGGTCTATGTTTCAAGGCTTGTGCTGTTATGGCCTGTAAATACTGGGATAGATATCATCCAGAATTTGAATTACCACTTTCTTTTGAAGATTTAGCAGATTCAGCAGGTGCAAGTTATTTTTCAAACACTGGACTTAGTGTTGAGGCATTAAGAAAAGCGTTTCAAAAAGAAAGCATCCAAGAATTGGATGGTGAAAGAATCAAAATGGGATTAGATGCTGAAATTAAAACTCTTGAATCTATTAATGATTTATATCCATTTTTAGAACAAGACCCACCTTTTTTCGTTGTAATGGCTTTTGATAAGAGTTTTTCAGAGAAAGGCATTCCCTCAGATTCACACGCTGTAGTCCTTCATTCAATTGATTATAAAGCCCAGAAAATTTATGTAATCGATCCTGTGAAAGGAAATTTAAATGCTCCCTATCCTTATGATTTCTCAATATTTTCTAGAGGTTGGGAACGATGCGATAATCTTATCTTTATATTCGCGCCTTTGGGTATACTAAAATTGATTAGTGGGGATAAAGTAAAGGTAATTAAACAAACCACGCTGGGGGATGACTAATGGAAACAATAACGATTACAGTTCCAGAACGGAAGACTCTTAGATCATCAACAGCGAAATATTTAGCAAATAGAATTGGCTTTAATGTAAAACCAGATGAACCCTATTTTGTAGAGAACGATAACCTTTGGATAGTAAAATGTAAGGCATATCTGACTAATTATGTTACAAATCTAAATCAGGAAGGCAAACAATTCACATACACTTTTGAAAACATCGGACAATTTGTATATGCTGTAGAGGGGGAGAAGCTTAGACTACTTTCTAAGCCACTTAAAACAGAAATTGACAAAGAGATTACAGATAGATATGTGAATTTATCTAAAGAAATTGAAAAACAACTTTTGATCTCAGGGTCAAATAGCTGGGGAAAGCTTACTTTGGTAAGACACTTTTTGTCACCTTTGTATAATATGGTTTCAGAATTGTTAAATCGGGGTTATTTGTCATTTAATGAGATAACTTCTGAACAAAATTACAAATTCTTTAGATTATTATTACATGCCGGATATATTTCGATGCAATCCGATGCTGAAGACATTTTTATAAAAAGTAATAAATTGATACGACTGTCCGAGTCTCAAATAGATTCTTCTTCTAATCTATATGGCCAAGTTGAGAATGTAGTTGGAGTTGTATTTGGAAATTATTATGACACTATTAAATACGATATTGGTATAAGACCGCCCTCATCTTATGTTGATTATGCCAAATCCTACTATTTTGATGCGCTAAGATATGGTGACTTAATCAAACTTGATGAAAATGACATAATTGACTCTCTTGAAAATTTCGATATATATATTACAAAAGAAAATATTCTAAACTTTAGAAGATCATTATTGGAGCTATCTAGTACTGAGCTTCTTTCAAAAGATGGCGATTATTATACAGGAAATCAGAGAATTTTCAATAATTTGTATCAAATACGAGGGGATTTGATCAATAATGAGGTGTATATGTAATGGATTACACTCAGATCAAATTAGCTGATGATTTTTATGAGGATTTTTCATTTGTTCATGATTTTGGTTATAGTGCAGAAGAGGAGATTACTCGAACTGCTGATCTTTTAAAGTCCTTTGATATCGAACCAAATGAAAAAAATGTAATGGCTACTCTTGAAAATATTAAAAAAATCAATAGAAAATTAAAAACTGACTATAAACAAGAGGTTGAACAATATACACAATGGAGAGCAGATCAGAGGATTATTGGTAATGAAGCTCCATTAATTATTGAGCTTAGTAGAGCAATTTTGGTAGCAATTATTGGGGCTGTTGTGGCTTCTGGAACTAAATGGTATTTAGACCATGCGTCAGGTGAGGATGCTCCACTAAAAGACCTTCTCAACAAATTTTCAGATGACGATGAGGAACTTATTTGGGAAGTAAAAAAGTCGTATAGACTTAGACGTAAGAAGAAAGACTAAAATTTTTAATTTTTCCTTAGTGATAATAATGAACTCCGTTATATCTAACGGGCATCGCCTTATCGGTCAAAATAGATCATAACATGGCTTGGTTCTTCCATAAGACGTCTACCCGGGTGCTGCGTTTGTACAAACTGTTGAAAGTAATGGATTAGGTGTCCGGGTGAGAGTAGGGTGTTTGATCACTTTGTTAACCGGGGTAGCTGATGACTCCCTTGGAGACCAGTTCCTTGATCTTCTCATCGCTGTAGCCCAGTATCTCACTCAGTATCTCTTTGTTATGCTGACCCAGAAGGGGTGCAGGGGTCTTCAACTTTGCCGGGGTCTCTGAGAACTTGACCGGGAAGTTGATGAGCTTGATTCTCCCAGCCGCAGGGTGATCCATCTCTATGAACATGTCACGGGCGTTTACATGGGGGTCCGCGATGGTCTCATCTATGTGGTATATGGGTGCGCATGGTAGCCCCATATCCGTGTAGTACTTCACTGCCTCGTCCCTCGTCATGGTGGCTGTCTTTTCCTCAAACATTTCCTTGGTGATCTGCTCATGCTCGACGCCCATGTGCTGCACGATACGATCCAGTGCTCTTGGGCCGAAGGCTGTCATTCTGATCCATCCTCCGTCACTGGTCTTGAGTATCCCACCTGCTCCTCTTCCTCGGGGGAACTTTTCCCTGAGTTCTAGTGGTTTCAGACCTGAGAGGAGGTACCCTGTGATTGCGGTGTTGTAGGCAACCATGCAGTCCAGCTGCGCTACGTCAATCATTTGGCCTATTCCGGTCCTGTCCCTATGCCTTAGAGCCATCAAGATAGACATGACCGCCATGGTGCCTGGTCCTAGGTCTCCGTAGGCTTGTGCCATCTCGATGGGTGGACCGTTGGGGTCCGCGTTTTCGCCTGTGAGCATGGTGTGTCCGCTCATTGCCTCGGCGATCATTGCGTAGCTTCTCCACTCCCTGTAGGGGCCGTACTGGCCGAAGCCGCTGAGGGCTGCGTAGATGATCTTGGGGTTGAGTTCCTTGAGCACATCGTAGCCCAGTCCAAGGTTCTCCATGGTTCCGGGGCTGAAGTTCTGGACCACTACATCGCTCTTCTTCACCATCTCCTTGAAAATAGCCAAACCTTCGGGGTCTTTGAGGTTGAGTGTCAGGTCCTTCTTGTTTATGTTCAGGTGATGGAATGTGTAGCTGGCTCCTCCGAATAGGGCTCCCTCTGCCAGTCTGTCTATTGCGCCCCATGGGGGCTCTACTCTGATTACTTCTGCTCCCATATCCGCCATCATCATTGTGCACCATGGTCCGAACCAGACATGGGTCAGGTCCAGTACCCTGATGTCGTCGAGAGGCATGCTTGTTTCACCCAAAATTAATCACATCATTAACGCAAGTTACAGCTATATGACGTTTACCAGACCCCACATTTTATACAGGGGCTCACGTTATTCGAGTGATCACATTGCCTAGTGTCTCTGAGATCGGTGAACGAGCCCTCATACAGCGTATAATGAAGCATCTGACCCCAATGCCCGGTATGCCTATTCCTTTCTGGGATGATGCATCTGCGTTGAGTCTCGGCGATGGGCGCGCCGTTGTGATTAATACGGATATGCTGGTCTGGGAGACTGATGTCCCGGCTGGTATGACGCCTTTTCAGGCTGCCCGTAAAGCAGTTGTGATGAATATCAGTGATCTTGCTGCGAAGGGGGTTCAACCCATTGCGTTTATGCCCAGCATCGGTATACCTTCTGAGTATGAGGCTGAGAATGTTGAGGAGATGGCGAAGGGTTTTGAGTCCGGCGCCAGACAGTATGGGGCTTACGTGGTGGGGGGGGACACCAACGAGGCATCCGATGTAATAATATCGGGGTTAGCCCTCGGTATTACAGCCGAGAAATCCATTATGAAGAGGTCGGGGGGGATGCAGCCCGGGCACAGCATAGCCGTGACGGGCAGATTCGGTTTAACCTCGGCGGGTTTCATGCATCTTCTAAAGGGAGTTGATCTCTTGCCGCCGGTGAAAGAGGCTGCCCTCGAATCCATCTATATGCCCAACGCCCGGGTTAAGGAGGGGCTGGCACTCGCTAAGACGGGTGTGGTGACTGGGTGTATGGATAGCAGTGACGGCTTATCGGTTAGCCTGTATGATCTGCGTAGGAGCACGGGTTTCGGCTTCATCATCGATGATCTTCCCATCCACCCTTTGGCGTTGAATTTCGCTGAACGCAAAGGGCTTGATCCTCTGAGCATCGCCATGAATGGAGGAGAGGAGTATGAGCTGGTCTTCACGTATCCCCCTGCAAAGGAGTCACGGATCAGGGCTGCGCTGCGTGAGGTTGGCTGCGAGCATATCAGGATCGGTGAGGTCTCCGAGAAGAAAGATATCGTCTACGTGCAGAATGAGAGCCATGTTTCCATCAAACGGGGTGGCTGGGATCACTTCCACGATTAGGTTGGGTTCAAAGTTTATTTTCTGGGCTACATCATCTATTGTATGCAGTCTCGTATCCCCGTCTCGAAGCCCCTCGCTCTAGTTGTTATCGGTATTATAATCGGTTTAAGCCTCGGCTTGGGATCAGGCTACGCGGTCTTCTACCCGGATATGGTTAACCAGAGGAGCAAGACCATCGAGGAACGTGTCACGGATATCGAGGGCAACGTGTCTGCTATGGATTCGAAGATCACGGGGATCAACCAGAGCATAGGCGTGATCACTGATAGCCTGGACGGGATACTGGCGTTAACCGATGTTATAAATCAGGTATCCAGCAGGGTCTCGGCTCTTGAGAAGGGGCAGATCACACTGAATAACGAGTTGAAGAGCCTTGAAAATGAGTTGGCCCAGCTTGAAACGGATTTCATAGCAATCGAGAGCTCGTGGAGTGATGTTACCAATGAGTTCGCCGACCTTGAGACAGCTTACCACGCCGTTAATAATGAGTTAACGAGCATCCAGTCGCTTGTAAAAAAGAATGATGGGATCAGGATTCTGACCACGTATATGGCTAATCCTCCAGTCACCTTTGAGCAGAAGATATCAGTGGAGGTCTACAATGTTTTGACCCAGAGGGAGCTGAACTTTAAGAACTGGGTCACATTGTATGGCGAGAACACTGCGAAGATATTGTTGCAGCAGGAGATCAACGCCATAGCCGGTGGTTTGGTCTGGAACCCAGTCGAGAACACCCCTGTTGGGGGGAATAGTTACCAGATAAAGCTCGGTACGTATTTCACGATGGAGTTTAAGCCCGCTGGTGTAACTGTCAACAATATGCATCTTGAGATACGGGCGACGGTGAACATCGACACTGGGGCTGTAACCACGTTGCAGGTTAGCCTAGTGGAAATCGTTTGATTGCGTCGCCTTTGGGATTCTATCTAATTTCTAGGTGCTGCTCTCGTCTATTCAATACGATTTGTTTAACTGCATTCCGTCGTTAGAGAATTGATACACCGGGATGAAGACTGAAACTGGGTCTGGGTTGAGGTCTGCGTACATCATTGTTGCAGCTAACCTTTTACTGACTGTACTAACGTATCCCCTGTTACCTGATCGAATAATCCTCCATTGGGGGATGGGTGGAACCCCAGATGGTTATGGGTCGAGACTGACTGGGGTCCTGTTGATGCAGCTAATCCAGTTCATGATTCTTGGATTGTTTTATATGATCCCCCGAATTGATCCTCAGAGAAAAGTCAAAGCCTCATCCAAGTATTTCTCCAGCATTATTAACCTGATACTAGTCTTCTTCCTGTTCTTAAACGGAATATTCATCGCCCAAAACCTCGGGTACAGCTTCAATATGAACACTGTAATCCTCCCCGCCTTTGGCTTTCTAATGTTTTTCCTCGGAGGCATCATCCCAAAAACCGAGTTAAACTGGTTTGTCGGCATACGCACTCCTTGGACCCTGAGTAATGAGGAGGTCTGGCGTTCTACTCATGAGAGAGCAGGGCTGTTATTCAAAATAAGTGGGGTAATATCGGTGTTAAGTCTCCTCGTCCCCAAATATAGTTTCTGGGTATTCATGCTCTCTGTTTTCCTCACCACAGTCTACCTCATGGTATTCAGCTACACTGAGCACCTGAGACTTAGGGTCTAGGTGTTTGCCTCTGCGGTCCAGTTGACACTTGATAACCTGATCTGAGTACAGATGCTGTGTAGATTCTTATATCCCCTTTAATGTGGGGCGTGTCAGAAACACGGGAATCACTGATGTAAATAGTTTGAGTGGCGCCGCCATTCGGATTCGAACCGAAGGCCAACTGCTTAACAGGCAGACGCTCTAACCGAACTGAGCTATGGCGGCTCTCGTCTTCCCCAATATAGGATATGGAATAATAAAGTTTCCTGAGCTTGTGCCTATAACCTTCGTTATAATTAATGAAAAAAACATTCACTTAAGGTATCAATCTTGAACATACTCAAAGGAGAAATGTGAAAGAAACGCAGAAATGGTAGGCGTATTAAGCCGGACCAGTTTTTGGGAGCCAGCGCAGTAGCGCTTTCCTTCAACGATGGAGAGTTTAACGCTATGTTAAGTAATTTTGTGTTTCACACGAAAAAAGGGAATGACCGAACCTAGTTCATAGTCGAGGCTTTACGTGTACTAAAAAAGGGTGGAGCTTACGCTCTTCAGGACCTTTTTACTGATGTGTTTTATGACGAAGATTTATTTAATGTAGTAAAAAGTTGGGGTAACTACTATTTTGAAGTTATTCTACGGTTGGGTAAAGTTTAGAGTGAATAAAGTCAAGTGAAAGCTTTTTCAGGTTAAATCCCTTGATAGGATCGTGAGAGAGATAACTTGTCTGGGCTTTTTCAAGAATTTTATATGACTCTCGGCTAGCATCAACATCTCCATACAAGTCATGAAGGTCTTTGTGAACATGAAGCATAAGCAGATTATATTTCGAATAAACAACCCTCCATATAATGGGAATATTCTCATTAAGTAATAGAGAATTAAGGCTAGTATTCTCAGAGTATTCTACATGTGCAAGCATGTAAGATAACATGTAACCCGGAGGTACGAAAAGTTGTGGAAACCTGCAAACAGGGTTAAGTAAGACTTTGTTTTTTAGTAATGATTCTATGCGGTTCTCAATGGTTTTAGAGTGTAGCCCTGTACTTATGCTGATTGTGTTTCGATTATACTTTACACCTTTTCCCGCCATCAAGTATCTAAGAATGGATAGGTCAAGTTTATCTAGCGTATATCCATTTAGTGAAAGTTCTCCCTTTTTATAGGCCCTTTCGAGAATGTTGATACCTGTGCTGGGATCGTATTTGAGCAGTAACTGATTGCTTACATAAATTGTGTTACTGTTGAATGTTGCGTGTTTCTTTTCAACATGGTACTCGTTCTCAAGTATACTAGGGATCTGTGCCATCCACTCGTGGGCATCCTTAAGATTCATGTGCAGCGAAAATATTAGTGTCCCATATTTTCCCTGCCTGAATTTATATGCCGCGATAATACGGGGGTCTTCCTGAATCCACTGAGTGATCCGGGGTTCACATTCGATACAGTCAGGAATATCCATGTTTATGAGGGTCAACAGGGGAAAAGCGGAGAAGAGGTGGATAAATGGGAAACTGGGTGGCTCGACAATGTTTTTCTCAATAAGTTTTTCAACGCGGTCCTGAATGGTTCCCCTATTTTTTGATAATATTCGCCCCAATTCATTGAAATTAATGCTTACAGAGTCACTCTTCACGAGAGACTCCAATATCATAAGATTATCCTTATTCTCAAG
Source organism: uncultured Candidatus Bathyarchaeia archaeon (assembly GCA_964447425.1). GTDB lineage: Archaea > Thermoproteota > Bathyarchaeia > TCS64 > TCS64 > RBG-16-57-9. The sequence continues at coordinate 17,459 of CAYUTB010000017.1, read as the reverse complement.
CAGCTCCGACACTCTAGACCCCTTCTATAAAACATGGTTCACGCCATTAATAATATCCATATGGAAAAGATGATATGGGTTTTAAACTTCTTCCAGTATTACGTCGTCATACTCTCTCTCGATTAGATACTTGTGATAAAGCTCCTCTTTAGCAAAGATGCTGAACATCTTACCCAGCTTTGTATCCTTAAAGTTGCCCGATATCTGCACATAAAAGTCATGGGTTGCTTTTTCTCTCTGAGCCGCAAAGATAAGTATCTCTTGATAACTTGACTCAGGGTTAAGTGAGACCTTCACCAGTTTATCAGTGATCTTCAATTCAACTATCTCCTCTTTCAAAGTTCTTACCTGAATATTCTCTGGGTCTTCAAGTCCTTTGAGAAAGTATTCTCTGTGGCGTTTCTCGTCTTCGGCCATTTTTTTAAGGAACTCTTTTGCTCCTGGGCGGGTTGTCTTCTCAGAAGTTTCTGTATACAGTGTATAGGACTCTAGCTCCATCTCTGCCCCGATCTTCAGCGCCTCTTCGATTGTCCATTTTTTCTTAGGCTGTGAGGTAAGGTATTCATGGATTTTTTGTGCAGCTTTCCTTCCTTCACCTAGGGCCTGGATTACTGTAGCGCCACCACTGATGCTGTCCCCACCCGCGAACACCTTGGATATGCTTGTCTGCATATTCTCGTTTACCTGTATTCCCCCCCACTTGTTGACCTCAAGCCCCTCGGCTCGCTCAAGAAATAACCGGTTAGGAGATGTACCAATCGCCTCAATGACCGTGTCATAGTTCTCGGTGAACTCACTTCCATCAATCGGAATAGGCCTACGTCTTCCAGATGCGTCTGGTTCACCTAGCTCCATTTTTACACTGGTTAGGCTCTTTACCCACCCGTTTTCTCCGTTGAGACTCGTTGGGTTCTGAAGCTCGGAGAAGTAAATCCCCTCCTCTAATGCGTGTTCAAATTCCTCGGCTCTTGCCGGCGCCTCTGCCTTGGTTCTCCTGTAGATTATATGGGTCTCGGCTCCGTAGCGGAGTGCACATCTTGCGGCGTCCATCGCCACATTTCCTGCTCCGATTACCGCTACCTTATCTCCAACGACTATTGGTGTATCGGATTCCTCTGGAAACTTGTACGCCTTCATGAGGTTTGTTCGTATCAGGAACTCGTTGGCTGAGTAGACCCCGTTTAACTCTTCTCCTTTAAGGTTCATGAAGCGTGGAGCACCCGCGCCTGTGGCTACATATATGGCGTCGAAGTCTCTAAGAACCTCCACAAAGTCAATATGTTGGCCAACTATCCTGTTGAGTTTTATCTCTACGCCGATGTTTTCAAGCCTCTTTAGCTCTGTGTTTACGATTGATTTGGGTAACCTGAACTCCGGTATCCCGTATTGGAGGACTCCCCCAGCTTTGTGAAGTGCTTCATAGATGATGATATCATACCCGAGTTTACGGAGGTCCGCTGCGCAGCTTATCGCCGTTGGGCCTGATCCGATGATGGCTATTTTTCCGGTGTATTCTTGGACATTGATGGGTTCAAATATGTTGTTTGTGATCGCCCAGTCTCCGATGAAGGATTCTAGTTTTCCAATGTTTATTGGTTGGTTAGCTTTTCCCAGAACACACGCGCCTTCACACTGGGATTCTTGTGGGCAAACCCTGCCGACGATTGATGGAATCGGGCTGCTCATCTTTAGCGTTATGTAGGCGGCGTGAAAGTTTCCTTCTGCTATCTCTTTAACGAATTTAGTGACATCGATATTTACTGGACAGTGATTTGTACAGGGGGAATGTGCACACTGGAGACACCTGCTTGCCTCCTGAATCGCTTCCTCCGCTGAGTAGCCTAGCGGTACCTCGTTAAAGTTTTTTACTCTTTCTTTGACTGGCTGTTCTCTCATGGGTACTCGTATTGCTGGCATTACTTTGCCCTCCCTTGGAGATAGATTTCTTTATGCAGTTTCTCTGGCTCCTTGAACATACCCAGCCTGTTGATTACCTCATCAAAGTTTACCTTATGTGCATCAAACAGTGGGCCATCAATACATGTAAGCATCATCACACCGTCAATGAACACCCTGCATGCTCCACACATACCTGTTCCATCCACCATAATCTGTCGGAGCACCGCCATCGCCTTAACATCATACTTCTTCGTCAGCTCCGCCATATCCTTTAATTTATCTATGTTACCGCATCCGAGGACGATGTCCACTCGTTTCTCCTCTAAAAGCCGTTTCACTACATCCAAATAGTGCCCTTTTTGCCCATAGGAACCATCTTCTGTCGTTATATAGTATTCATCGCTGACAGACCTTAGGTCCTCCTCCCCATAGGCGTCATCTATGGTTGCGAAGGACTGTATTGAGATCACGTGGTTGCCCTCGACTTTACTGAGTGCCTCACAGTATGCATAGTTCTCAGCATGTCCACAAACTAGGTCACTGCACCATACAATGTTGCCATATTTCTTTATGGGGAACTCTTTTCCCTGGGGTCCAATTACCTCGTAAAATGAGTCACCTACTTTATAGTCATCGAGTTCTAGACTGGTTTTACCTAGTCGCTTTATGAACATGACGATGTTACCGTTTTCCGCTGATTTCACGGACATAGGAATTCTTTCCCCGTTCTCATGGGTCATTAAGATGACAAAGTGTCCTGGTCTGAATTTCTCCGCAACGTTGGGAGCTTCGACCTCAATTAAGTAATCAGCCAAGTTCAAGTCTTCTTTTCGGACGATCTTAAAATCTGTCATTTCATTGGACGTTCCACCACACTTGTTTAAAGATTTGGAACTTATTTTGGCAGTTTTTATACATAATAACCCTAGAAAATGTGAACCATATACAAAAAAAGACTTGAAAAACATCTCAAATAATTCTCCGTTTAAAGATATTAGTAATTGTACACTTGTTAGACTTGATTAGTGAAAACCTTGTTTATCCTACGGATACCATTTCTTACTCTGTAGAAATGGTTGATACTACTCTTTTTGAGAGATGTATTGCAGAGACTGCTCTCTTTCGAGGCTTTTAATCTGCCCTACAAAAGCACGTAAATGGTCGGAAGTGTCGTGGTGGATATCTTTGCTTCCTCGGTTTTCAACGTAGCCACGAACGGGGTAATCGTGTTTACACTCGTGGCTTTATTCATAGTCGTCTCCGTCATAAAGCGGCTAAAATAGGCACACAAGTAACACCGAGTCTACGTAGGGTGAAGAAAATGTGCCCGAAATATTCAAGTTATTGAGCGTACCAGATGGGTACTGCGTACGCGCACGGTGTTTAGTGGATGAGGTTACTATTTTTCCTCATGTCCTCTATCCACGGGGGGACCCTCAAATCCTCTGCTGTCTTTCCGGAGTAAGATTTTATATCTAGAACCGGTGAGCCATCGAAAGCGTCCAGTCCCCGCACCTTCAACATGTTTCCCTCGATGGCTATCAGCTTGCATGTGGTTAGGGCTATCCTGCTAGGCCGATTGGGGGTTCTGGTGGCAAAGGCGCCCATCAAAGGGTAATTCGGGTTACCCGTAGGGTGGATCCTTGTCGTGAAAGGTCTATTCATCTCGTGGAGATAGAATAACACTTCGATGTGGCTGTACTCGTCGAGCCTATAAAGGGCGTCTTGGTACTCCTCACTGATGACTATCTCTGACTCTGTGTCCCTCCACCTATTGTAGGATCTTCTGCCGAGGCTGTTCCTCACGTATCCTATAGGCTGAATCTGGACAGGTTTCAATAACACCATCAGACAACTCCATTAGGAGACCCGGTTCTTAACCACGTGTATCCCAGCCCAGTCGAGCTGACCGTACTCGCCTCCGCCGCAGCCTGCGCAGTAGTACTGGTCACCCTTCTTGACCGCCTTGGTTTCCATCACCTTTTCCTCACAGACGGGGCAGACGTGACTGTTCAGCAGGTGGCTGTAGCTAGGTAGCTCGATCTTTACCTGCTCGATCTTGAATATCTTCTCCGCAGGGATGCTGAGTACCGAGAAACAGTGCTGTTTGTTGAGCTCCATCATTCTCGCTTCCTCTTTTGGCGTAGCGTCTCGCTGGTTCACGATCCGCCGGTAAAGTTCCTGTATCTCAGGATTCTTGTCTTTCAACAAGTCTTCTAGGTCTGGGAGGGTAGATAGTCTGATACCTTCTCCGCTCCGCTTGACGAGGCTGAACGCGGTCTTACCGTAGTCCCGGTAAACCATGCTGTTGTTTCCGAAGCTACAGCCGGTGACCATCTGTATGCCGTCGCTGAAGCAATTGTTTGTCTCGACGACGGCGATGAGGTGCTCCATGCCAGTGTTTTCTTTTACGTTCAGCGCCTTCATGGCGTAGTGTCCCGCTATTACGCCTATCGTGCTTCCCACGCAGTGGTGTCCGTGAATGAGCGCGGTCTTATGGAGTAGCCCGGCGAGGTCGTCGTTCTGGATCATGTTTTCGATTTCGATTCTTGTACTGTTCATCGCAAACCCTCAAAATAATAGTATTACGTTTTTCATTATTCGTAATACCCGTAATAAACGTTTTGAGAACTAGTCCCGGTGAGTTCTCGCCGCCATCAAAGTCACGATAGCACCTTCTGGGACACACCTCCATCGATGTTAACGACGACTATCCCCATGAAACACACTTAAAGCATTGACATCAAGGCGCTTTCATCCCGTCCACCATACCTTAACAAACGGAACACGCAGAGTAAAGACAATCTAATCAATATCGTTATAGTTACCAGAAATATTGTAAACTTTGGTTCATACACCTCTATTCCCCTTTAGAAAGGTCTGATGGGATAGACAATGTACTATAAACCTCAAAGTCACTGAAGAAAATGGGCATCCCCCGCAGACTTCTATAATACTAACTACAAGAGTTTAAAATAACCTTGCCTAAAATCACAAAGTGGTCAATACAGTACGCAAATACGCCGATCTCTAGCCTATTTTATATCCCCAAAGTATGGTTTTCCTGTTATGAGCTACGATTATAGCAAAAGATCCGGTAAAGAGTTCGGAAAGATCGCTAACGAGTACGATAAAGGACGCAAAGGCGAAAACATACAGCTATGGGGCAGGGAGACCAAACGCCTAGCTGGTCTCAACGAGAATAGCCTCGTACTGGACCTTGGCTGCGGCACCGGATTATACACTGTGGGCGTGGGCGCCGAAGCGGATTGCATGATGCTCGGCATGGACCCTGTGCCGGGTATGCTGGGTCAGGCACGTGAAAAGAGCCGGGATGTGCACTGGTTCAACGGTATCGGTGAGTGGCTGCCCCTCAGACCCGATATCCTTGACTGTGTTTTCAGCAGTCAGGTCTGGCATCATATTGTGGATAAGCAGGGCACAGCGGATGAGTGCGGTAGAACATTGAAGCAGGGCAAGGCTGTGGTCATCAGGACCATCGGTCACTCTCAGCTTCACAAGAAGGTTGTTTTCCATTACTTCCCCGAGATCAAACAGAACCAGCTCGATGTTTACCCCAGCGATGATGATTTCAAGCGTTACTTCACCAACGCGGGATTCAAGACGGTGGAGTTTCACGAGTACAGCGAGGAGCGGTACCAGTCTGTTGACGAGTTCGTTGAGATAGCCCAGAAGAAGCTCTGGAGCATGTTCAGACCCATCACAGAGGAAGGGCTAAGACGAGGAGTAAAGGAGCTCCATGAGTACCGGGAGAAAACGGGCGGCGCCCCTGTGAGGAACGATGAGCTCATCACCCTGGTTGTGCCACGTAAACCCTGATGCCTTCGCAAGGCACTTGGTCCTTTTTTGAATAAGATGTTATGCAATTAGATGTGGGTGAGCTTAACCACCCATTTTTTCTATCTCTGTACTGTATTTCATCGTATGCCCAGCTATGACCCGGAGAAACTAATGCAGGTAGTCGCCGAAGATAACATCCACGGAGCCGATTGGCTCAGCAACGCAGCCATCGGGGTATTGATAACGGCTAGCCTCAGGGAGAAGACAGGCAGCGTTGATGTCCTCCATGAGCGGCTCTGGAGTATCGGTGTGCAGCTGGCTCAGTCTCGCCCAAGCATGGCGCCCCTCGCGAACAAGATCGGTTACCTGTTCAGTGAGCTTGACAAGTACTCGGAGCTGAAGCTGTATCGCTCCAAGGTCAGCGAGATAGGCACGGAGATCATCAACGCCAGCAAGAGAAATAAGAAGCTGATAGCCGACCACCTGAAGACGGTGACAGGGGACGTGAGGTCTGTTTTCACCTACAGTTACAGCGGAACAGTGGTTGATGTCATCAGGGAGGTGGGCTATAGGAACATCATTGTAACGGAGTCAAGACCCATATTGGAGGGCAGGCGACTGGCGAAGGAGCTGGGTGAGGATGGCTTCAACGTGTTACTGGTGGTGGATGGAGCAGCCGCCATGTACGTAAAGGCAGCGGACATATGCCTCATAGGCGCCGACAGCGTCCAGTACAATGGCTCCGCGGTAAACAAGGTAGGCAGCAAGTTACTGGGCTACGCAGCCAAAGATCAAGGCATACCCTTCTATGTATTATGTGACACCAGCAAGTTCAACGTCTTAAACTACCTAGGAGACAGCATCCAGTTAGAGGAGAAGACACCGGACGAGGTCTCCGATCCCATGAAGAATGTATCAGTCAAGAACCCCTACTTTGAGGTGGTGCCCCCCGAACTGATCACCGGGGTGATCACCGAGGAGGGCTTGATGGAGCCCCTTGACATCAGGCAGAAGATGGAGTCTATGCGGAAATACGTTGAGCCCCTCTACGCTGCAGGAAAATAGAATTCATCAAACATATGGAGCAATAATAACTGATCAAGGAATCAGAATCATTTTTATCTTAAACGCCATGGCAACTCCGAGTAGTAGACGCCATGCCAGTCATCGAGATCAAAGACATCAACAAAAGCTTCGGAGAAACAAAGATACTAGAAAACATCACCTTCTCCGTCGAGGAGGGCGACTTCTTCGGCTTATTCGGACCAAACGGCGCCGGGAAGACCACCCTGCTGAGAATAATCACAGGGCAACTCGCCCCAGATAGCGGTGAAGCAATAACCGCTGGTGTATCTCATCGAGACCCTATTGGTGTGAAGCGTTTTGTGGGGATAGTGCCTGAGGCTGAGACCCCGCCCACTTTTCTCACTGCCCGCGAGACCCTTGAGTTGACCTGCAGGATTAGAAAGATCGATGACTTGAACAAGATCGATTACTGGCTCTCCTTTTTCCAGTTAACAGATAAAGCCGATGTATTATGCAGGGATCTCTCGAAGGGGCAGAGGCAGAAGGTTATGCTGGCTGCGGCTTTCATCTTTGAGCCCGAGATACTGTTGCTGGATGAGCCTTTCATAAACCTTGACCCCATCTATCAGCGTAAGGTCAGGCAGTACCTGACGAGCATCGTCGATGAGGGCTGCACCGTCTTCATGTGCACCCACATATTGGAGATCGCCGAGAAGGTCTGCGACAAGATAGCGGTGATTAATGATGGCAGGATCGTGAGCAGTGGCTCCATTGATTCGCTCCGCAGGGGAGATGAGGACTTGGAGGATATCTTCCTCAGGATGGTGGAGCAGTCTAATGTCCATTAGCTGGTATCTGTTCAAGTCTATGGTTAAGGAGGAGTGGCGTCTTCATCAGTCACTTGTAGGTGGGTTCGGCTCTGGGCTCTTCCCATTGATGATATTCATGCTTACAGCCATCTGCGCCTTCATCACCCCATACATCATGGGCAACATAGAGATCACAACCATCCTGCTGATGCTGCACCTCGCATCGGTCATCTACGGCGTATTCGTCGGCGGCTTCGGCAGGATCGGGGAGCATGTAATGACCCGCAGACTGGGTCAGGTGAATATGCTTCTACAGCTCCCCCAACTCTACCCTATCAGCTTCAAAAAAGTGATGGGGGTCTTCTACCTGAAGGACTCCTTGTACTATCTTGTCTACAGCTATATCCCCCTCGTAATGGGCGTAGCCGTGGTGGCTCCATCCGCCGGGGTCTCATATCATGGGGTCGGCGTATTGGGTGTCACCATGTTTCTCGCCTTCATGATGGGCATGGGTCTGAGCTTCGCCTTGAGCGCCCTGAGCCTAAACTCTGGGAAAGGCACAGTCCTGCTCAGCTTAGCCATATTCAGCCTCATACTTCTAGCGTATCCCCTGAAAATAATACCAATCGGATACGTTTTGCCTCCACTCGGCTACTGGGAGACCCGGAACCCCATGTATCTCTGGGTATCTGTCATTCAGTCCACTGTACTCGCCTCCGCAGGCGTGATGCTGATGAAGGAGCGCTTTGAGGCGAAGCAGAGCCGCTACACTGAGTCCTTCCTAGGCGTGGAGTCCAAGCTGGGCTTCATGGGTGATCTAAGATTCATGGTGGCGAAGGAGTGGCTGGAGCTGGTGCGTAGCGGAAGCCTCATCCCAGCGATAACAGGGTTCAGCGGACACCTCTTGGCTATCTACTTTGTATCCTGGCTGTTTCAAGCCGGCTTCGGCATACCAATCCACTTCAACGTAGTGTTCTTCAGCGGCTTCGTGGGCTTCATGGGGGTAATGACCTACAGTTTCATCACGAATCTTGAGCACAACGAGTACCTGAACGTCCAACCCGTGAGCGTGGACATGGTGGTGAAAGCCAAACTCGCCATATACCTCATGCTCACATCAGGCGTCACCGTTGGCTATGTGCTGCTCATCGGGTTCCTGAAGGGTCAGCTGAGCATGGTCCCGATGGGGCTGATAGTGGCTGCCTCAACGAGCCTCTTCGTGGTAGCTGTCACGGCTTACCTCACAGGCTTATGGACCAACACCATGTTCTTCGGAGCCGGCACCATCATCAAGTTCACAGCCATCGTTGTGCCACCCCTGACACTCATCGAGGTAGCTTCCATGATAATCCAGTTCCGCCCCCAGTTAGCCACCCAGATAATCTACGGGGCATCGGCTACTCTGCTCATTACGGCTGCGCTGTTATTCAGCAGATTGGAGCAGAGGTGGAGAGGCAGAGGCTTCAGTTACGTCTCCACAGGCGTCTAAGAATGGATGCTCTGGAAGCCCATTGATCTAAACCCTATTAGATTGTCAAGCCACATACATGGTATGGCTGGTACAATAGAGGAAATGCTACCCGTGTTACTGAAGTTCAGACATGAACGGGAGTGGGAGCAGTTTCACCTACCAAAAGAGCTTGCGACGGCGGCAAGCATAGAGGCATCCGAGTTGCTGGAGCTATTCCTATGGCGGGAAAGAGAGACGCCTATGGCTGTGAAACAGGATACGCATAGGATGGAGCTGATACGGGATGAGGTGGCGGATGTGTTGATCTACCTGTTATTCCTGAGCCACGACCTAGGAATAGATATACCTGAGGCGATAAAACAGAAGCTGGAGAAGAACAGGAAAAAGTATCCCCTAGAGGAGTACAGGGGCAGGTTCAGGGAGCCCTAGAGGTACTTGGCGATCTTCTCCAAGAACTTCTCGGCTTCCCACACCTCGTTGTAGGCTGCGGGTGATATGCGGAGCCCACATACCCGTGGGCTGATGGAGACCTTATCCTCGGCGAGCTTGGCGCACACAGACTTGTACTCGGGGACCAAGGCGTTGAGGTAGAGCCTCTTCTTCTCATCGACCGGCGTCTGGAGTTTAACCCCCAGCTCAAGCAGCCCATTGATGATGACTGTATCCACTTTCTTGATCTGCTTCTCGGCTTTACCCACACCATACTTCAGCAGCAGCTTCATGCTGTTCTCAGCCGAGACATAGCCCAGCTCATTCTGGTTATAGACCTCTACTTTGCTGATGTCCTTTCTGGGCTTAAACTCGTATATATTGAAGGCGTCCTCCTGATTGGCTCGCTCATCCTCCTTCGTGAGGGTCTGGCTGCCCACATAATCGGGGTTCATATCCTCGATGTGCTCCTCACGCACGTATAGATAGCCAACGGTGTTTGCGTATGGTCCACCCATGAGCCACTTGTAGGTGCTCGTGGCGAGGAAATCCACCCCTGTGTCATGGATGTCCCAGACCATCTGCCCCACTGACTGGGTTCCATCCACCACGAGGTAGGCGCCGTGGTCATGGGCGATCTCAGCTATCGACTTCAAATCATATATGTAACCGTTGACCCATCCGGGTTGATCAATCATCACAACCTTTGTGTCATCATCTATGGCTTTCACCCATTGACTGGTCTCGATAACCCCATTCCGGTGCTTTACGAATTTACTGTCAACGCCTCTCCTCTGGTAACCAGTGACGATGGTAGCCCCCATAGGGTAGGATAGGTCAGAGAGGACGATGTTATCACCCTTCTCGAAGGGAATCATGCCGAAGGCGGTGTTGATGCCGGTGGTGGCGTTTGGCACGAAAGCCACCTCCTCTGTCTCTGCGCCGATGATCTCTGCGAAGAGCTTCTTGCTATTCGCCTTGACCTCACGGTAGTTGGGGGCATCAGTTTTCTTGCCCCTGATGGTGTCGCAGTAATCCTTGAAGTATCTCTCGATTACCCGTGTTGTTGAATCCGGTACCGCTCCCTGTGCGGCGCAGTTGAAGTATATCTTGTCCATTAGAAACGGGAAATCGTCTACTGTTCGCAGGCTCATATCAATCAAGAATGAGTCGGCTCAGGGTGATTTAGTTTTTACGCGGCTTTACTGGAAGAATTGGTCCTGATGTACGCAACAGAGTCTATTACGAGCCTAGTGTACGCGGATACATCCGGCTCATGGCTCACAACAATAATCCCCGCAACACCGGCAGCGACCCCAGCCACCGCGTCAACCA
>CAYUTB010000017.1:0-6589 GCA_964447425.1 uncultured Candidatus Bathyarchaeia archaeon | reverse complement strand
GCGGCGTATGCCTCAGTCGCCTGCTCCTTTGCCTTGAACCAGTTTAACCCGTTGAGCCAGATGGCTGTTGTGGCGACTGTCAGATCCTCTTTTCTGGGCGCCTTTGAGAGGGGACCGTTATCATCCACCATGAATGTGTCAGTGTCTACCCCTGAGAACTCCGCCCACCGGTTGGCTGCCTCCGGTCCGGCTACCTTCTTTATCGCACTGTACCTTGTCTTTGCTAACGCGGTGTTTCTATACTCCTTGTCTACTAGGGTGCCGTCTAGGTCGAATAGAACTAGTTTGCAGTTGATCTGGGTGTCGTTTACATATATCTTGGGCATATCGGTATCCCTCGGGATTTGATCCCTTTTCTCTGGTATAATATTTGGGAGCAGACCTCGCCCAGCGTTTCCGTTAAATAGTGACCCGGATAGTATGCGGTATGGCGGGCATCGGGGACATCATCTTCTCACTGGGCTTGATCGCTTTCGGTCTCCTCATCGGCTATCTCTACAGGAACCAGTGCCCCCACGGATTAAGGCAGAGCGATGAAGCGATCAACCTGCTGAGGAGAAGACTGCAGGCAGCTGCGTTGCTCTTCGTGAACCCCATCGCCTTCGGTGGCGCCATCTGGGCTCTTGACCTCAGCGACATCAGGATCATCGCGTTACCTTTTCTCGGCTTATTCGCCATAACGCTGGGAGGCGTACTCGCCTATATCGCTGCAAAGATTCTTGGGTTGAGCAGAAAACAGACAGGGGTCTTTGTAACATGCGGGAGCTTCACGAATATCGGTAGCATCGGGTCTCTCGTGACGTATATCCTGCTGGGGGAGGCTGCTGTGGCGTTGATGCCCTTCTACAAGCTCTTCGAGACCTTCCTCTACTATGGCGTGGGGTTCCCTTACGCGAAATCCATGAGCGACACAGCCACGGAGAACGCCCCCAATGGGTTACTGAATGTTTTAACCGACAAATTCGTGGTGGTCGCGGTCTCCAGCATGGCAATAGGGCTGGGCTTAAACCTCATGGGCATAGAGCGCCCCCTCTTCTACCCAGCCCTAAACAGCGTACTGATCCCCCTCGGCACACTGCTCCTGCTCTCATCCATCGGGATGGCTATGCGGTTCGGGCGAATACGGGGCTATCTCCGCGAGGCTACTGCGATCTCATTGATCAAGTTCATCGCTGTGCCGGGCAGCGTCTACCTGCTGGGCTCCATGCTTGGCTTGGGCTCCGTGGATGGTGGGCTACCGTTGAAGGTATCAGTGATCCTCGCCTCCATGCCCGTCGCGTTTACCGCATTGGTGCCACCGACCCTCTATGACTTGGATGTTGATCTAGCCAACGCCGCTTGGTTCGTGACCACAGTGTTATTGATAGTGGTGGTTCCCGGGCTCTGGCTCATCTTAGCTTAATCGATGCTCATTTAACCCCGTTGGGTGACCTCTCTTCATGGAACTGAGCCCAGCCAAACAGAGACTAATAGACCGAGTCGAACAAGACCGAGAAGAATTAATAGAATTCCTCAGGGGATTCCTGAGGGCGCCCAGCCCAAACCCCCCCGGTGATACTAGAACAGCCGCAAAATACGTCACCGATTACCTTGGCTCCAAGGGCGTAGAGTACGAGGTGGTTGGACCCGACGATGAGAAACCCAACATAGTAAGCAGCGTCTTTGCTCCAAGGGATGGGAAACACCTCATACTGAATGGGCATATCGATGTCTTCCCAGCAGGCACAGGTGAGGGGTGGAGCCATGATCCATGGGGCGGAGAACTCGTGGATGGTAAAATCTATGGGCGTGGCGCCTGTGACATGAAAGCCGGCACAGCCGCATCGATCTACACCTATGTTGTACTGCATGAACTCATCAAAGAACTCAAGGGAAGCCTCACATTGACGGCGGTAAGCGACGAGGAGTCAGGTGGAAGACTCGGGGCAGGGTGGCTCGTGGAGAACATGCCGGAGACCATCGGCGACTGCTGCATAAACGGTGAGCCCAGCAGCCCCATCACCATACGCTTCGGCGAGAAAGGCATCCTCTGGCTCAGAGTCACAGTGCGATCAAAGGGAGGGCACGGCGCATACCCGCACCTCAGCCCGAACCCCATCAAAATAGCCGCCAAACTCATCACAGACCTAGAGACCCTAAACGAGACCCCGGTAAACTACCCCCAGAACCTACGCAAGGCGATAGATGAGGGCAGGGAAGAAGCCGAGAAGGCGCTTGGGGCTGGCGGCGCCGATGTCATGCGCAGACTCAGCGTCAACATAGGCACCATCATGGGCGGAGTAAAAATCAACGTAATCCCCAGAGAATGCAGCTTCGAAGTGGACCTGCGCCTACCACCGGGGCTCAGCAAAGAAGACGTATTGCCGAGTGTGAGGGCGATCATTGATCGGTACCCGGAGGCGTCCTTTGAGGAGACCCGATACGATGGACCACTCTGGAGCCCACCCGACGGAGACATGGCGGGGATCATGCGAAGCAACTCAAGGCTATTCGGGGTAGACCCCAAACCCATTGTGAGTCTCGGTGGCTCTGATCTAAAGTTCTGGAGAAGCCACGGGGTGCCGAGCTACTATTATGGACCCATGAATCATGGCATGGGCACTGTTGATGAGTACGTCGAGGTGGAAGAGTTTATGCACATAGTGAAAGTGCACCTGCTCTCAGCCTACGATTACCTCACTGAGTAACCTTTATCTTTCTACCCGTGATGCGTTCAAGCTCAAGCTTCACAGCCTCAAGGTCGCTGTTTCCAGCGCCACGTGGCCAGTAGCGTCGCCCATCCTTGGACTCGTAGAACTCGTAAACACTATAGTATGCTTCTTTCTCCAGCGTAGATTTTATGAGGATATACTTGTCCAGCTGCGCGATCTCTTCGCTGCCCTCGGGTAGTTTTTTCTTTGGATTCATCTAACCATTCCAATACACTAACATGTACGAAGAAGGTGATAGCCCTTCCGATCAAAAATATCGTCTGTAATTACAGACGAAAAAATACTAAAAAAGAGAATTGGTGCAGGCTAGTTTATCTCTACTAGCTGCATCTCGCAGAGTTCCCTGTACAGGCTGCTGTTCTCCAGGAGATAATCATGGTCGCCCTCTGCTTCAACTACTCCATGGTTGAGGACAATTATTCTATCCATATCCCTGACGGTCGAGACCCTGTGGGTGACGAGGATCACTGTCCTGTTCATCATCTCTTGGCGTAGCGTCTCCTGTATCCTTGACTCTGTGTATGGGTCAACGCTGCTGGTAGCCTCATCAAACACAAGGATACGGGGATCAGCGATAATCGCCCGGGCCAAGCATATCAGCTGTCTCTGGCCATAGCTGAGGTTGGCTCCTCTCTCATTCAGAACAGTCTGGTATCCGTCTTTTAGCTCCATCACCGCGTTGTGAATGCCGACATACTGGGCTACGCGAGCCACTTCTTCATCATGGGCGCCCGGGTTGCCGAATTTGAGGTTATACTCCACAGTGCCGTTGAACAGGAAGGGCTCCTGAAGCACGATGGACACTTCTTTTCGTAGATAAGCGTAGGCGAGGTCCTTGAGGTTGCATCCGTCGATGAAGACGTTTCCCTCAACCGGGTCGTAGAAGCGCCCGAGGAGGTTGATTATTGTGGATTTGCCTGATCCTGTTGGGCCGAATATGGCGACCTTCTCACCTGGTTCGATGTTTAGTTTGATGTGTTTGAGGACAGGCTGATCAGGTATGTAGCTGAAGCCTACGTCATCAAACTTGATCTCGCCCCGCATCTCATCCAGATAGACTGGGTTCGCGCTCTCCAGTATCTCCGGCTCCTGATCCAGTATGGTGAATATCCGTTCGGCTCCAGCAAGGGCGCTCTGAATCTCTCCATACATCATGGCGAGGTTCTGTATTGGCGTGAAGAATGTCTCGGAGTAGTTGCTGAAGGCGACTAGGTCTCCGATGGTGTGGGCCGCCAACAGAACCTTCACCCCTCCAAGGTACCATATGGCCGCGGTCATTATGCTGCCCAAAACCGTTGCTACTCCACTGTAGGCTACCGAGATGGTCTCAGCCCTTATCTGGGTCTGCATGTTCTGCATGTTTACCTCGTCGAACTCCCGCAGGCTTCTGTCCTCCTGTACCAGTGATTTTGTGAGCTTTGCGCCATACATCAGGTCCTGTACTTTGCCTGTGAGTGAGGCTATGTTTCTCCTCGCCGTTCTCCAAGCCTCCTTTATCCATCCCTGGAAGACCCTGCTTGTGAGGGCTAGGATTGGTGCGATGAGTAAAGCGATGAGGGTGAGCTGAACATCTATGTAGAACATTATCAGTATCACCGAGATGGCCATAATCAGGTCTGATACCAGCCCGATGACCCCAGTTGAGAGTATCTTCTTCAAAGCCTCAGCGTCGTTTGTGACCCTTGAGACCAGCCTACCGGTGTTGCCGTACTCGAAGAATCGCTGGGATAGGCTGTTTATGTGGCTGAAGAAGTCTGCCCTGATATCGGCGATTACCATGAGCCCCAGCTTCTCAACATAGTACTGCTGTGTGCTAGTGATCACCCAGTCGCATAACGCTATAACGACATAAATTAACGCCGAGACCAGCAGCAGGCTCACCAGCGGAGGCTCCGCGATGCCTGACATGTTGACTGCGAGACGGTGAATAAACGCAGCCAACCAGGTATCACCCGGAGCCTGCGTCCCAGTTATGTAGACATCCAGCACCACCTTGTAGAGGTAGGGGGCAGCGAGAACAGTCATCATCTTCAATAAGATGAGACCTAGCTCCAAGGCTACGAGCGGCTTGTACCTGAGCATGTATTCTCGTATGATCCTTAACACGATCTCAATGTCACTATACTTGCGTGTGGTGGACTCCAGAGACCCTATGTCGTATCTGTCAACGTACTCAGCCACTAGTCGTCACCTCCGATATTCATGTTCAGTGCCTGTGACTCTATCAGGTGCCTGTACTCGGGGCTCGTCTTGAGCAGCTCCCTGTGCCTGCCCTGAGCGATTATCCTGCCCTTATCCATGACGACTACTTTGTCGGCTGTCTCGCATGTTGATGCGCGTTGGGTGATGATCAGGGCGGTGCGGTTCTCGCGGAGTTTCTCGATGGCCAACCTTATCAGGGACTCTGTCTGGGCGTCCACGTTGCTCGTGGAGTCATCCAGTATCAGTATCCTCGGGTCCGTCAACAATGTTCGCGCTATGGAGACCCTCTGGCGTTGTCCCCCGGATAGGGTTACCCCGCGTTCCCCCACCATGGTCTCGTAGCCCTGTGGCAGGGTCATTATGTGTTCATGGATCTGGGCTGCTTTGGCTGCCTCTACGATCTCCTCATCGGTGGCTTCTGGTTTTCCGTAGCTGATGTTTCCCTTGATGGTGTCCGAGAAGATGAACACATCCTGAAGGACTATTCCCACCTGCTTGCGGAGACTCTTGAGCCCAATCTGGCGTACATCCACCCCGTCAACCATCACGGACCCCGATGATACATCATAAAACCGTGGGACAAGCTCAGCGAGGGTGGTCTTCCCTGAGCCCACGTAGCCCACGAGAGCCACCTGCTCCGAGGGCATTATTCTCAGGTTGATGTCCTGAAGGGTCTCTTTTTCCTCACCGTATCTGAATGATACATCCCTGTACTGGATCTCACCCTTGAGTTCCAGCTTCACCGGGTTCTCTGCCTCCTTCACGTCCTCACCCACATCAATTACCTCGAAGACCCTTCTCGCGCTGGCTATCGCGTCATTGTAGAACATGATGAGGCGTGCGAACATCCTCATGGGTCCAACGAGTTGGGCGAAGTATGTTCCGAAGAGCACTATCTCGCCGATGGTTAGGCGCCCGGTGGATGCCTCCTGCCCACCAAAATATATGATGAGGGCGACGCCTATGGCTACCATGAATGTGCTGCTTGGGCCGTAGAGGTTCTGGATCACCGCGGCTTGGAGGCTGGTGTCCACGTAATCCGTGTTCCTATCCTTAAACCGGGTGAGGAAGCTGTCCTCCATTCCATGTGTCTTGATTAGCTTGTGTCCTACGATGCCCTCCACGAGAACATTATTCAGGTCGCCGAACTGGTTTTTTGATCTTGCGAGGTAGCTGCTTATCCTGCTTGAGTATAGGTGGGTGCTGAGGAAGATGAAGGGAAGAGGGATGCAGCAGATGAGGGTTATCCGGGGGTCAATCAGGTATAGTATGTATAGTGTGAAGAAGAACTGCATCCCGTGCCTGAATATCTCACGCACCGTCTCGCTGTAGAAGAGGTCCACGGCGCCTAGGTCGCTTGTGACCCTGCTTATGATCTGCCCCGACATCACCTTGTCGAGGTATGTGAATGATTTGTTGATGAGGGCGTAGTAGAAGTCTCTCCTCATCACGCGTAGTATGTTTTGGCTCAGTGTGGCGCGTAACGTGATGTGAACCACATGGAAGATCCCCCGTATCACTGCTAGGGCGACGATTAGGCTGCATAGGATCACCAGTAGCCCGGCTGGGTCCGTTACCCCTGTCCAGTTTTTCACCAACTCGATAAACCAGTGAGTGTTGCCGGGCACAGGCACCAGCACGTAGTCGATTATCAGTGCGACGATCAGTGGCGCGAT